>NZ_JBFAHF010000004.1:127171-287279 GCF_040654015.1 Nocardia sp. NPDC050799 | reverse complement strand
GCGCATGAGCCGAAGGCTCGAGTCTCGAGGCCGAAACGGCGAGACCAAGGGGGCCTCAACCCCGCGCCGCCGCAGGCGGCGCCAAAAAACACAGCACCGTCACGAGCAGGTCCACATCCCACCTTCACGAGCAAGCCCACCCCCGCACCCTCACCCTCACAAGCAGCCCACATCCCAACCTTTACGGACGTGTCCGCTCATCCCCGCGCCAGGCGCCGAATACTCAGCCGACCCGTTCGATGGTGTACTGGACCAGCTGGACCAGGGCGTCGTTGGCGGGCCCTGCCGGGAGGGCCTTCAGCTCCGTGTGGGCGATATCGGCGTATTCGCGCAGCTTCTCCTTCGCCCGGGTCATACCCGGCGAACGGCCGAGCAGGTCCAGTGCCTCGGCCACCTCGGCATCTGATTCCAAGGGTTTGGCCAGCAGGGTGCGGAGACGGTCGCCGTCGGGGCCCTCGTCGCGCAGGGCGTACAGGACCGGAAGGGTGTGGACACCCTCGCGCAGGTCGGTGCCCGGGGTCTTGCCGGACTGAGCCGACTCCGAGGAGATATCGATGATGTCGTCGGATATCTGGAAGGCGGTGCCTACGACGTCACCGAGGCGGGCGAGGCGTTCCACATGGTCGCTGTCCGCGCCGGAGAAGGTCCCGCCGAAACGTCCGGAGGCCGCGATCAGTGAACCGGTTTTCTCCCACACCACGCGCAGATAGTGGGCCACGGGGTCGCTCTCTTCGCGGGCGCCCATGGTTTCGCGCATCTGGCCGGTGACCAGTTCGGCGAAGGTTTCCGCGATGATGCGGACGGCATCGGGGCCCAGGGTGGAGGTCAGCCGGGAGGCGTGCGCGAACAGGTAGTCCCCGGCGAGGATGGCCACGCTGTTGCCCCAGCGGGAGTTCACACTCGTCGCGCCGCGGCGCATGGTGGCCTCGTCCATGACGTCGTCGTGGTAGAGCGTGGCCAGATGGACGAGCTCGACCACGGTGCCCGCGGTGACGAGGTCCGGGTCACCGGGGCGGGGGCCCAGCTGGCCGGTGAGAATGGTGAACAGCGGCCGGAATCGTTTACCGCCGGCCTTGGCCAGGTGCAGCGCGGCCTCCTGGAGGAAGGCCGCTCCGGAGGACAGCTCCTCGACCAGCAGTTTCTCTACTTCGTCGAGGCCGTTGCGTACGGTCTCGGCGAGCGCGAAATCCCCGAGGTCCACCCCCGCCACCACCGTGCCGGCTTCGCTCACAGCAGATGTGCTCATACCTTCTCCCAAGGACGCGTCCGACCCCACGGTGATGAACCTAGCGTGTTCACGTCGGAACGCCCATGAACACCGTCACTGTATTGATCGAGCATGAGCGAGGCCGGCGACCGGTCATCATGCTGACGCGGAGGCCGAAGCGTAGGCGAAGATCGCACTTCCGCCGCCGGGCCTGACACGCTCATGCTGTGTTGATCGAGCATGAGCGAGGGCCCTACGTGGTCACGCTCCGCTTCCGCCTCCGGGCCTGACACGCTCATGCTGTGCACCGTACCGCCATCGACATCACCGGCGACGGCCTGTAACTATTGACCGCATGGGTGCACCCGAAGCCACACCTTCCGAAGCCGGCCGGGACGCGCTGCCCGCACACGTCGAGGTGCTGGTGGTGGGCGCGGGCCCCGCGGGTTCGGCGGCCGCGGCGTGGGCCGCGCGCGCGGGGCGCGATGTGCTGCTGGTGGATTCCGCGACCTTCCCCAGGGACAAGACCTGCGGTGACGGCCTGACCCCGCGGGCCACCGCGGAACTCGAGCATCTCGGACTGGGCGAATGGGTGCGGGCGCACACCGTCAACCACGGTCTGCGGATGACCGGTTTCGGCGCCGAGGCGCTGCTGCCGTGGCCGGGTGGTTCATTCCCCACCTACGGCAGTGCGATCCCGCGCACCGAACTGGACGACAAACTGCGCGATACCGCGGTGAAATCCGGGGCGCGGATGCGCGACGGCGCGAAGGTCGTGGCGGTGGCGCGCGATGGCGACCGGGTGACCGGGGTGACCGTGCGGGTGGGGACGGCGTCGCACGAGATCGGCTGCCGCACTCTGATCGTGGCCGACGGGGTGCGGTCCCCGGTCGGCAAACTGCTCGGCCGCACCTGGCATCGCCGCTACGCCTACGGGGTGGCGGCGCGCGCCTATATCTCCTCCGGCCGCAGCGACGATCAGTGGATCACCTCGCATCTGGAGTTGCGCAATGCGGACAACGAGCTGGTACCCGGCTACGGCTGGGTCTTCCCGCTGGCCAACGGTGAAGTGAATATCGGCGTCGGCTCGCTGGCCACCGAACGCAGGCCCTCGCATATCGCGTTGAAACCACTGCTCGAGCACTACACGGAGCTGCGCCGCGACGAATGGGAACTGAGCGGTTCGGTGCGCGCGGTCTCCTCGGCGCTGCTGCCGATGGGCGGCGCGGTCTCCGGTATCGCAGGCCGCAACTGGGCGCTGCTCGGCGATGCCGCCGGGTGTGTGAACCCGCTGAACGGCGAGGGAATCGACTACGGCCTGGAGGGCGGGCATATGCTCGCCGGTCTGCTGGACGAGCCCGACCTCACCCGGATGTGGCCGGAACTGCTACGCGCGAAATACGGCCGCACCTATTCGGTGGCGCGGCGGATCGCCGGCCTGGCCACCCACCCGCGGATGGTCCCGATCGGCGGCCCACCGGTGATGCGTTCGAAATACCTGCAGCGCACCGCGGTCCGGGTGATGGGCAACCTGGTCACCGACGAGGACGTGGACCTCACCGCCCGCGCGTGGCGCACCGCGGGCCGGGCGTCGATGCGGTTCGACGACCTCGCGCCCTTCTGTTAGCCCGCCGGGGTGGTGCGGCCGGTACCGCGGGATCTGCTCCCGCAGCTGCGGCGGGTCCGTGATCTCGTCGACCGCGAGTACGCCCGGCCGTTGGACCTCGACGGTATGGCGGCGGCCGCCGGGGTATCGAAATACCATTTCCTGCGCTGTTTCGCGGCCACCTACGGCAGAACACCCGCGGTGTACCTGGCCGAGCGCCGGATCGAGCGGGCGCAGGATCTGTTACGCGCCACCAACACCACGGTGACCGAGGTCTGCCTGCTCGTCGGCTACAGCAGTCTGGGTTCGTTCTCCCGGAAGTTCACCGAACTGGTAGGGGTTTCACCCTCGGAGTACCAGGCGAAATTCGCCGACGGCGCGCCCCGGATCCCGGGCTGCTACATCTTCATGCACGGGTTGTCCGATCGCCGGCGCAATACCGCAATTTCGGAGAAGCCCGGTGACCCGTCCGGCCCGTAGTCTCGGACCATGCCTCCGATCATCTCCAATATTTCCCTGGTCACCGTGTACGTGACCGATCAGACAGCGGCCAAGAACTGGTACATCGAAACCCTCGGCTTCGTGGAGACCGCCGATATCCAGATGGGGGACAACGGTTTCCGCTGGGTGGCCATCGCCCACCCCGACCACCGGGAACTCGAGGTCACCCTGATGCTGCCCGGACCGCCCCTGGATGAGAATCTTGCCGACGCGATCAGCAGGTCGCTGGCCGGCGGCAGCCACGGCTCGCTGGGACTGAGCACTCAGGACTGTCGTAAGGCCTACGCGGAACTCACCGCCAAGGGCGTCGATTTCGTCCAACCGCCGTCTGAGCGGCCCTACGGTGTGGAAGCGGTGTTCCGGGACAATTCGGGGAACTGGCTGGTGCTGGTCGAGCCGAAGCAGTTCGATCCCACGGCCGCCGCGGCGACGGACCCCGGCGGCGCCGAACGCTGAAACCGGCGGTCCGGGCGGATAAGCCGGAACTCCGGTGTATGTCCGGGGCCGCGCGTACGGCGCGGCCCCGGAGGACTGTCAGACCTCGGCGCGATCTTCGAACCATTTGACGATGTACTTGCGTTCGCTCTCGGCGACCCCGCGCTGCAACTGCTCGGCGAGCGGCTCGATGGCCCCGCCGACCAGCGGAACCTTGACCTTCACCGAACCGGAGATCACCACCTCCGAGCCCTCGGCGGTGGGGCGCAGTTCGTAGGTGCCCTTCATCTCCGAGGGGATGGCCGATGAGGTGCCCTCGAAGGTCCCCGCCGCAGTGGACCCGTCGAGAGCCTGCCAATTGTCGATACGGGTGACGACCAGTTCGCTCTTGAGCACCTTGCGCACGATGCCGGGGATTTTGTCCTGCCGGACCGTTTCGCTCATCTGGATACGGGCGGTGCCCGGGCCACCGGGATGGGACAGGTCGAGGGTGGCCGTCGGAGCGCCGGTAAACCGGTCTCGCCACATTTCTTCTCCGGTGAGCGCGGCGTGCAGTTCGGACACCGGGATCGGATAGGACAGCGTGAAGCCGAATTTTCGGGCCATGAGCGCTCACCCTAGCCGACCCCGCTAGCCTGTTGCGGTGCCGGAAACCAGCCGCCGCGGACCGCGCGACCCCGGTTACCCGGGCGACGGTGTGCGCGACGGCACAGCCGCCCCGGCCACGAACGATTCCGGAGGAGGCAGCGTGCCCGAGCAGGCAGAGCTGGTCGCGCCGCCGGTCGCGGACCCGGCGCCCGGTATCGAACCGGTGCGCGCGCCGGCCCCGGCCGTACGATCCGCCCGGACCGAACGGCTGCGCAAGGTGTGCGTCGGCGTGGTGATCACCGCGGTATCGGTGAGCGTGCTGGTGGTGCTGCTGTTCCTGGCGGCCTGGCGCAACGACTATCTGATCGAATCCGACAAGGGCGAAACCACCGGCGAGGTGCTGTCCGCCGGACGGCTGCGCTCGGCGGTGATGTACGTGACCCCCGACGGCGTCACCCACAATCCGAAGGTCGGCGTGCTGTATCCGACCAACCTGACCGCGGGTGAACGGATCAATGTCGAATACAGCCGCGCCGATCCCGACCTGGTCCGGGTCGCGGGCCGCGATGTGCGGGTCGCTGTCCTGCCGGCACTGTCGGTACTGGCCGTGACCTGGGCTCTCACCCTGCCGACACTGTGGCTGCTGATGCGGGCGGCGACCGGTTCGATGAGTGTTCGCCCGATCTTCGATCCGGCGTCATATCGGCGACGCGTCCCGGGGGACCGCGACCGCTCAGACTGAGCGAGTGCGCGTAGCCATCGTTGCGGAGTCGTTTCTCCCGAATATGAACGGCGTCGTGAACTCGGTGCTCCGAGTGCTGGATCATCTGCATCAGCACGGGCACGACGCTCTCGTCATCGCGCCCGATACGTTGCGCGGGCAGCCGCCCGCACCCCGGCACCACGGGCGGTTCCCGGTCCACCGCGTCCCGGCGGTGATGGTGCCGAAGGTCAGTTCGCTGCCGGTGGGCCTGCCACAGCCGGGCATGGTCGGCGTACTGGCCGATTTCGATCCCGAGGTGGTGCATCTGGCCTCACCGTTCCTGCTCGGCGCGGGCGGGATGGCAGCGGCGCTGCGGCTGGACCTGCCCGCGGTGGCGGTGTACCAGACCGATGTGGCGGGTTTCGCGAAGAGCTACGGGCTGGGTCTGGCGGCCCGCGCCGCCTGGGGCTGGACCCGGCGCATCCACGAGGGCGCGGTCCGGACGCTGGCGCCGTCGACCGCGGCGGTCGAGGACCTGGCCCGGCACGGGATCCCCCGGGTGCACACCTGGGGTCGCGGAGTCGATACGGTGCGGTTCACCCCGGCCGCGCGCAGCGAAGAGCTGCGCGGGCAGTGGCTCGGCGGTACCGGAAAACTGCTGGTCGGTTTTGTCGGCCGGCTGGCCCCGGAAAAGCATGTGGACCGGCTCTCGGTACTTGCCCACGATCCCTCGATACAGCTGGTGATCGTGGGCGACGGTCCGGAGCGGCAGAACCTCGCCGGTCTGTTGCCGGGCGCGATCTTCACCGGCGAACTCGGCGGCCACAAGCTCGCCCGGGCCTACGCGAGCCTGGACGTGATGGTGCATCCGGGTGAGCACGAGACGTTCTGCCAGGGCGTGCAGGAAGCGCTGGCGTCCGGTGTCCCGGTCATCGGTCCCGACGCCGGCGGCCCGCGTGACCTGATCGCGCCCTGCCGCAACGGCTATCTGCTCCCGGTACGGGATTTCACCGACCTGCTGCCCGGCACCGTCGCGGCGCTGCGTGAGGCGCAGGTGCGCGAGCGGTTCGCCGGGGCGGCCCGCAAATCGGTGCTGCACCGCACGTGGCCTGCCATCTGCACCGAACTCATGAACCATTACGCCGAGGTGATCGGCACCGGATACCGGTTGTCACGCTCGGCGTGACCGGACGCGGCAGACCGCCTTTTGCCCATTAAGGTCGGGATGTGGTGAAAACACAATCGGTCCGGGCCTCGCTGGACAAACAACCGCACGAGGTCGCGTCGATGTTCGACGGGGTGGCGCGACGATACGACCTGACCAACACCGTGATCTCGGCCGGCCAGGACCGCTACTGGCGCTGGATGACCCGCAAGGCCATCGGCCCGCGCCCGGGTGAGCAGGTGCTCGACCTGGCCGCCGGCACCGGGGTGTCCACCGTGGAGCTGGGCCGCTCCGGCGCGTGGTGCGTGGCCGCCGATTTCTCGCAGGGCATGCTGGCCGCCGGCCGGTTCCGGCAGGTGCCGATGGTCGCCGGAGATGCGATGGCGCTGCCCTTCGCCGACAATTCCTTCGACGCGGTGACCATCTCGTTCGGGCTGCGCAATGTGGCCGATACCGATCTCGCGCTGCGGGAGATGCTGCGGGTGACCAAACCCGGCGGCCGGTTGGTCGTCTGTGAGTTCTCCACCCCGATCATTCCGGGGTTCAAGACCCTGTACATGGAATACCTGATGAAGGCGTTGCCGCGGGTGGCCCGGGCGGTGAGCAGTAATGCGGACGCCTACGTCTACCTGGCCGAATCCATCCGGGCCTGGCCGAACCAGCGGCAGCTGGGCCGCCGGGTCTCCGATGCCGGGTGGTCCGGGGTGAAATGGCGCAACCTGACCGGCGGCGTCGTCGCACTGCACCGGGGATACAAGCTCGGCGGCTGAAACGCCCGGTATCGGCCTGGTTCATCTACCTCACAGCTGTGATTTTCGCCGGTGAAGTGGAATGTCATCCGACGATAACATCGGGCAAACCCGAGGAAATCGGCCGAGGGGACGATCGGACTCATGTCCCAGGCGAGCAAAGACCGGCGGCCGGGCACGACCAGGACGGCGTGCTCCTACTGCGGGGTCGGCTGCGGTATCGAGATCACCACCGCGGCCGACGACACCGGCGCGCCGGTGATCGCCAAGGTCAGCGGGGACAAACTGCATCCGTCGAACGCCGGGCGGTTGTGTACCAAGGGCGCCACCCACGCGGAGTTGATGCGGGCACCGGGCCGGATGTCGACCGCCTATCTGCGGTCCGAACGCGGCATACAGCCGCAGCCGGCCGGCGTGGACGAGGCGGTACGCGAGGCCGCTACGCGGTTGCGGCGGATCCTGGCGGAGCACGGCCCCGACGCCATCGCGCTCTACGTCTCCGGGCAGATGTCGCTGGAGGCCCAGTACCTGGCCACGAAACTCGCCAAAGGCCATTTGCGCACCATCCATATGGAGGCGAACTCCCGGCTGTGCATGGCCAGTGCGGGCACCGGCTACAAACAGTCGCTGGGCGCCGACGGCCCGCCGGGTTCCTATGACGATTTCGAGCACGCCGACCTGTTCTTCGTGATCGGCGCGAATATGGCCGACTGCCACCCCATCCTGTTCCTGCGCATGGCGGACCGGCTCAAAGCGGGCGCGAAACTGATCGTGGTGGACCCGCGGCGCACCGATACCGCCGCCCGCGCCGACCTGTTCCTGCAGATCGCCCCCGGCACGGATCTCGCCCTCCTCAACGGTCTGCTGTATCTGCTGGTCGAAGCCGGCGATATCGACACCGAATTCATCGCCGAACACACCGAGGGCTGGGACGCCATGCCGGAATTCCTCGCCGGCTATTCACCGGAGAAGGTGGCGGAGCTGACCGGTCTGGCCGAGGCGGATATCCGTACCGCCGCGCGCTGGATCGGGGACGCCGGGGAATGGATGAGCCTGTGGACCATGGGGCTCAACCAGTCGACCCACGGGACCTGGAACACCAACGCGCTGTGCAATCTGCACCTGGCCACGGGCGCCATCTGCCGTCCGGGCAGTGGACCCTTCTCGCTCACCGGGCAGCCGAATGCGATGGGCGGACGCGAGATGGGCTACATGGGTCCCGGCCTGCCCGGCCAGCGGAGTCTGCTGAATCCCGCCGACCGCGCCTTCGTCGAGGCCGCCTGGGAGCTGCCGCCGGGAACACTGCGCACCGAGGCGGGTCCCGGCACCATCGAGATGTTCCGCGAACTCGCCGCGGGCACCATCAAGGCGGCCTGGATAATCTGCACAAATCCGGTGGCTACCGTCGCCAATCGGAAGACGGTGATCGCCGGCCTGGAGGCGGCCGAACTGGTGATCGCGCAGGACGCCTACACCGAGACCGCCACCAACACCTACGCCGATATCCTGCTGCCGGCCACCCTGTGGGCCGAATCGGACGCGGTGATGGTGAACTCCGAACGCAATGTCACCCTGCTGCGGAGCGCGGTCGAGCCGGCCGGTGCCGCCCGGCCGGACTGGCAGTTGATCGCCCAGGTGGCCACGGCCATGGGATTCCCGGGCTTCGAGTACGCCTCGAGTGCCGAGGTGTTCGACGAACTGCGCCGCTTCGCCAACCCGGCCACCGGCTACGACCTGAGCGGAATGAGTTACGACACGCTGCGCGAGGGTCCGATGCAGTGGCCGTGCCCCGACCCCGCACAACGCCGCAACCCGATTCGCTATCTGAACGACGGCGTGAGCGGGCCGCGCTACACCGATCCCGGAGGTCACGAACCCCGGCTGGCGTTCGCCACCCCGAGCCGGCGCGCGGTCTTCTGGCCGCGGCCGCATATGCTGCCCGGCGAAATGCCCGACGACGATTACCCGTTCCTCCTCAATACGGGCCGATTGCAGCATCAGTGGCATTCGATGACCAAGACCGGTCGCATCGGCAGACTGAACAAGCTGAACGGCGAACCGTTCGTGGAAGTCCATCCCGACGACGCCCGTACCCTCGGGCTGGAGCCGGGGGACGAACTGGAGATCACCTCGCGGCGCGGGCGGGCGGTACTGCCCGCCCGGGTCAGCGACCGAGTGCGGCCGGGCGGCTGTTTCGCGCCTTTCCACTGGAACGACGAACAGGGCGAATACCTGACCGTCAACGCGGTGACCAATGACGCGGTCGATTCCGATTCGCTACAGCCGGAATTCAAGGCCTGCGCGGTCGCCTTGCGCCCGGTCGCGCCGATGCGGCGGGCGGACAGACCGGAAACAGTGGTCAGCGCGCCGGAGTCCACCGCGGCCGGTCCGCATCCCCTGGCCACGATGCTCGGCCTGGACACCGCGGCCACCCCGACGCTGAGCGAGACCGAACGGATCTATCTGGGTGGATATCTCGCCGCGCTGGAGTCGCTGCCGGTCTCCGGGCAGCCGGTCCTGCCCGCGTCGGCACCGCTGTCGGATCGGAGCCGGCTGTGGGTGGACGGGCTGCTGGCCGGTATGTATTCGCGTGGAGTGCCCGCGGAACCGGCGGCCGGCGATCCGGCCGCGGCGCCATCCCGGACCGTAACGGTGCTGTGGGCCTCCCAGACCGGCAATGCCGAGGATTTCGCCGCGACCGCCGTCGCGCGGCTCACCGAATCCGGGCTCCGGCCGCGGCTGCTCGATATGGACTCCTGCGAACTCGACGTGCTGACCGGTGATGTGCTGGTCGTCACCAGCACATTCGGTGACGGCGGCCCACCGGACAACGGGGCCGACTTCTGGACCCGGCTCGCGGGGAGCGCGGTCCGGCTCACCGGTATGCGGTACGCGGTGTTCGCCCTCGGCGACTCCTCCTACGGCGATTTCTGTGGCCACGGTCGAAAACTCGACACCCTGTTCGCCGACCGCGGCGCGACCCGGCTGCTACCGCGCCAGGACTGTGAACCCGATTTCGACGAGCCGGGCGCGCGCTGGCTGGACGCGGTGATCACCGCACTGTCCGACCCGGGCGGACCCGATCCGGCCGCCGGCCCCGGCGGGGGCACTCCGCGCCGAACCGTCGGCGCGTCCGCCGGCGGTGCCACCGCCGTCGGTGTCCTGGAACGGACCGCTCCCGCCCCGCTGCCGGTGCGGCGGGTGGCACGCACCGCGTTCACCCGCACCGCACCGGTCTTCGCGCCCCTGCTGGGCAACGAGGTGCTGACCAGCCCGGACGCCGCGAAGGAGGTTCGGCGGATCAGTTTCGACCTGACCGGGCTCGATGCCCGGTACGAGGTGGGCGATTCGCTCGGGGTCCGGCCGACCAACTGTCCGTCGCTGGTCGGGGAATGGCTGGCGGCGACCGGTCTGGACGGCCATCGCACCGTAGCGGCCGGCACCGGCGAGATATCGCTGGAGCAGGCCCTGCGCACCCACTACGACATCACCAGGGTGTCGCGCGATCTGCTGGAATTCGTCGCCGGGCACAATCCGAGCAATCGGCTCGCCAAACTGCTGCGCCGCGACAACCGCAACGAACTCGCCTCCTATCTGTGGGACCGCCAATTGGTGGATGTGCTGCGGGACTTCCCGGTCCGTGCCGACCTGGTGGAATGGCTCGACGTGCTGAAAAAGCTGCAGCCGCGCCAGTATTCGATCTCGTCGAGTCCGCTGACGAGCCCCGACCGGGTGGAGCTGACCGTGGGCATCGTGCGCTACGGCGACCCGGCGGCCACGGGCTCGGCGGCCCGGCGCGGCGGTGTCTGCTCCACCTTCCTGGCCGACCGGGCCGCCGACACCGCGGTACCGATATTCCTGCAGCGCGCACCACATTTCCGGCCGCCGCTGGACCCCACTGTGCCGATGATCATGGTCGGACCGGGCACCGGTATCGCTCCGTTCCGCGGGTTCCTGCACGAACGGCGCGCGCTGGGGGCGACGGGACGCAATTGGTTGTTCTTCGGCGATCAGCACGCCGCACAGAACTTCTACTACCGGGCCGAGTTGGCGGATATGTTCCGCACCGGTCACCTGTCGCGACTGGATCTGGCCTTCTCCCGCGATCAGCGGGAGCGGATCTACGTGCAGCACCGCATGATCGAACACGGCGCCGAACTGTGGTCGTGGCTGCGCGACGGTGCCCACTTCTATGTCTGCGGTGATGCCGCGCGGATGGCCGCGGATGTGGACGACGCACTGCTACGGATCGCCCGCATCCACGGCAAACTCGACGAGGATGGCGCTCTGGCCTTCAAAAAGCAGCTCACCGCCGAGAAACGTTATGTCCGGGACGTGTACTGACATCCCCGCTCAGGCGGCGGGTGGATTGAGCCGGGCGAAGTCGGGCAGGCGGTAGTACGGGTAATACGGGTAGGGCGGGGTGAGCGCGCTCGCCTTGTCCAGCCGGGCCAGCTGGTCGGCGGTGAGTTCCCAGCCGACGGCCCCGAGGTTCTGGCGCAACTGCTCCTCGTTGCGCGCACCGACGATGACAGTGCCGACAGTGGGCCGGGTGAGCAGCCAATTCAGCGCGATCTGCGGAACCGATCGGCCCGTTTCGGCGGCGACCTCGTCCAGCGCGTCGACCACGTCGTAGAGATGTTCGGTATCCACCGGTGGCCCCGCCTCGGCGGTCTTGTGCAACCTGCTGCCCGCGGGCAGTGGTTGTCCGCGCCGGATCCTGCCGGTGAGCCGGCCCCAGCCGAGCGGGCTCCACACCACCGCGCCGACTCCTTCGGCCAGGCCCAGCGGCATGAGCTCCCATTCGTAATCCCGGCCGGCCAGTGAGTAGTACACCTGATGTGCGATATAGCGGGGCAGCCCGTGGCGGTCGGCGGCGGCCAGCGATTTCATCAGTTGCCAGCCGGCGAAATTGGAGGCGCCCAGGTAGCGGATCTTGCCCGCGCGGACCAGCTCGTCGAGTGCGTGCAGCACCTCTTCGACCGGGGTGTAGGCGTCGAAGGCGTGTAGCTGGAAGAGATCGATATGGTCCACACCGAGCCGTTTCAGTGACGCCTCCACCGCGGTGACCAGGCGCCCGCGACCCGTTCCGGCGTCGAAGGGGCCCGGCCCGGTGGGCAGTCCGGCCTTCGTGGACAGCAGCAGCCGATCGCGTTTGCCGCGGATCGCGGCGCCCAGCACCTCTTCGGACGCGCCGTCGGAATAGACATCGGCCGTATCGAACATGGTCACGCCCGCGTCGAGGCTGATATCCACGAGCCGGCGAGCCTGGTCGACATCGGTATCGCCCCAGGCGCCGAACAGTTCGCCACGTCCGCCGAAGGTCCCCGCGCCGAAGCTCAGCGCGGGAACGACCAGACCCGAGGCACCCAACCGCCGGTATTCCATCTCGACTCCTAAAGGGTCTATGGTTTCGTTAATGAATCCGAAGCTACACCCACCGAAGCGGTAAAAGAAACTGGAGTCCCGTTATGGATTCTGAGCTGGCCGCCCCCGGCTCGGTGCGGCCCGGCGGCCGTACCGCCCGCGTCCGCGCCGCGGTACTGCAGGTCGCCGGCGATCTGCTGGCCGAACACGGTTTCGCCCGGCTCGACCTCACCGAGGTCGCCGCGCGCGCCGAGGTCGGCAAAACGACCGTCTACCGCCGCTGGCGCACCCCGACCGGACTCATCGCCGACCTCCTGGTGGATATGGCCGAACAGTCGCTACCGCGCGCCGATACCGGCTCCCTGCTCGGCGATCTGACCGCCAATGCCCGCCTGGTCGCGAAAACCCTCGCCGACCCCAGGCAGGGCCGCTTGTTCCGCGCCGTGATCGCCGCCGCGACCTGCGACGAGAGCACAGCCTCGGCGCTGCGCCGGTTCTACGACGTCCGGCTCACCGAATGGTCGCCGTGCATCACCGACGCCGTCGCCCGCGGGGAGGTGCCGGCCGGAACCGACCCCCGCGCGGTTCTCACCGCCGTTTCCGGTCCGCTCTACTACCGGCTGCTGGCCAGCGGTGACCCCATCGACGACGAGGCCGCCCGGACGGCGGCCGAAACCGCGGCGAACGCGGCCGCGGCCGGGATATTCGGCCGCACCGGTGCGTGACCCGCCCGGACGGGTCACCGCATCACCTCTCGCCGCGCCTTGGGAATCCAGAACGGATCGCGCCCGGTGAGCCCCAGCACCCGGTGCAGGGCCGGAGCGCCGGGTCCGACCGGTACCACCGGGCCGAAGAGTCCGGGTGTGCCTTCCGGCGGTGTGTCCTTCAGGAACTGCAACAGCACCGCGAGATCGGTATCGGCCACCTCGACATCGCGGCCGGTGGCCCGCGCCAGATCCCAGGAGTGGATGACCAATTCGTCCAGCGCGACACGCGCCGTGACCGCCGCCGGCATGGTCACGCCGCCTGCTTCGGTCTCGCCCTCCCATGCCCCGGGCTCCTGCCATGCTTCGGCGAGAGCCTTCAACTGCGCGGGAATACGGGTCCGCCAATCCGGCGCCAGGGCCGCGCCGGAATCGAACTGCGGTGCCGCGGACGCGCCGACCGCCTCCTTGGTGGCGGCGGCGCGAAACGCCTCGGCCAGCCCGCCGACATGTTCCAGGATCGCGCGGACCGGAAGATCGGCGGGAGTACGGGCGTCGAGCTGCTCGTCGCCGATCGCGGCGACGATATCGGCGAGCGCGGCGGCCGCCTGCGACAGATCGAATTCGGGTTGCATCGGAGCTCCTCGGGTCGGTGGATCCACCTGTACCGACGAACCCGGCCGGTGGAACTCACCGGCCGCGCGGCAAAAGATATCGAGCGGCTACACGGAGGCCCCGACACTCACGCGGAGCGCCGCGTGCAGATCACGCAACCCGGCACGGCTTGTGACCACCTCCAGCACCCGGAACCCGGTCGCCGGCCCGGTGAGCTCGATCGCCAGTTCCTCCAGCCCGACCTGCCGGTGCGGGATCCGGTAGGCCGCGCACAACGCCGACAGATCCATCCCGTGCGGGGTGCCGAACACCCGCTCGAAAACACCGGCGTACTGGGGATCGCCCTGTTCGAGGAGTTCGAAGATCCCGCCCCCGTCGTCGTTGGCGACCACGATGGTCAGATCCTCCGGGCGTGGTTCGCCGCGCCCGATCAGCAGGCCGGAGGCATCGTGCAGGAAGGTGAGATCCCCGATCAACGCGACAGTGCGACCCGAATGGTGCAGTGCCGCGCCCACCGCCGAGGACACCGTGCCGTCGATACCGGCCACCCCCCGGTTGGACAGCACCCGGACGCCGGGTCGTGGCGTCGACACCAGCGCGGCGTCGCGCACCGGATTCGACGCCCCCAACAGCATTTGATCGCCCTCGCGCAGCGCGTCCATCACTACCGCGGCCACGTGCAGGCCGGTGGGCTTCAGGTTCCTGGACAGCTCCTCGCGTACCACCGAGTGGGCCCGCTCGTCCAGATCGCGGCAGCGGGCCAGCCACCGCGGATCGGGCGTGCCGGTCGTCACCGCGCGAGTACCGGTACCGACCACATTGCCCGAGACGTCGGGCCAACGCGGACCGGTCGTCAGCGCGTACACGGTGATCTCGGGATCGGCCAGCACCCGGGAGACCTGCCGGTGCAGGGTCGGCCGCCCGGTGATGATCGCCTGGCGGGGCTCCAGCAGCGGCAGGGCCAGCGGGTGCAGGGCCGGACCGTGCGCCGGCGCGGTGGGTTCGGCGACCGTCGGCAATGCCGCCAGTTCGGTGTGCAGACCGGCACCGTGCCCAGAGATCACCACGGTATCGGGGCCGAGGTCGATATCGAGCGGGACGTCGAGGGTGGCGTACTGCGTTGCGGTCCAGGGCCGCTCGATGCCGCGCCCGGCCGGGGCGTTCTCGCCCTCCAGCGAATCCGGCACCAGCGGTTCGCGCAGCGGAATATCGAAGTGCACCGGTCCGGCATTGCCCGAGCGGATTCCCCGGGCGGCCGCCAGGACGCGGCACACCGCGGAGCGCCAGACGCTGTTCTGCTTCGGATAATCGGCGACCGACTCGGCTTCGGCGAGTCCCAGGCTGATGGTCGTGCGGACCTGGCTGCCGAACAGACCGAGCTGTTCGACGGTCTGGTTGGCGCCGGTGCCCAGCATCTCGTACGGACGGTTGGCGCTGAGCACGATCAGCGGAACCCGCGCGTAATTGGCCTCCAATACGGCGGGCCCGAGATTGGCCACCGCGGTACCCGAGGTCATCACCACCGGAACCGGGGCCCCCGAGGCGATGGCCAGACCGATCGCCAGGAATCCGGCGGTCCGCTCGTCGACCCGCATATGCAACCGGAGCCGGCCGGCGGCGTCGGCGGCCTGGAGGGCGAACGCCAGCGGAGCGTTACGCGAGCCGGGACACAGCACTATTTCCCGAACCCCACCGCGTGCGAGTTCGTCGACGACCACCCGCGCCTGCGCTGTTGACGGATTCACGCCTCTAGATTGTCAGACCACGGCCGCCGCGTCGGCGTCGCCCTGCTCACACCAATGAGTCGTGGTCGTACCCGGCATGAAAAGAACCCGGCGGCTCCGCACCGCTCGCGGCGCGCGCCGGATATCGATACCCCCGAAAACTCCCCCGTCGGGGGCCTCGTCGTCGAGGCCCCCCACGTGCCGCGCACACGCGCGGTCGTCTCACACGTCGGTCAGCCGGCGTGCTTCTGCACCAGGTCGCCGACCCGCGGCAGCGCCTCGATGACGTTCTTCTTGGCCGAGGAACGCATCGAGTTGTACACCTTCTGCAGGGCCGGGCGGCTGGAGCCCGCGGCACGCGCGTCGGTGACGGTCAGCAGGGACTCGGCGACCTCGTCACCCTTGGAGCTCAGCAGCTCACCGAAGGTACCGGTGCCACCGGCCTGGAACTCATTCCAGTACGGCTGAAGCTGCTCGAGCAGCTTGGGCGCCAGCGATTCCAGGGCGTCGGGCACGATGGACGGGCTGATCTTCTTCACCGCCGCGTACCCACCCTTCACGGCCAGACCCGACGCACCACCCTTATCAGAGACCTCGGCGTCCAGGACCTGGACGGCGTCGGCGAGGAAGGCCGGGCGCGTGGCCTCGTCAAGCAGTGATTCAGACAGTGCTGCAACCAATTTAAGGATCCTCCGGATCAGTACTCGTATGGACGGGCAACGCAACTATACGCACCGCCCACAGGAGTACTTTCCGCCCCGCATGGGTAAGCAACAGACGGAGATGACGCCTCCGCAACGATGGAAGTGTTACGGCGCCGCGTGATTCGACCCGGCCCGCCCCCGCCGCACCGGGCCCGACCAGCGCCATCGGCCGGACGACTCGTCACACACGGGAAGCGAAAGCCCCGGCCCCGGCCCGGATAACGCCGTACCGTTACCGCCGGGACGCCCCGATTACGGCTGCCAGGGCAGAAGTTGAATCATCAGTCCTTCACTGTCGGCCAGTACAGTGCCTTCCTCGTCGACGAGTTCGGCACTGATGAAGGTTTTGCGGCCCTCGATGCGCTCGACCCGGCCGCGGACCGTCAGCGGCGTATCGAGCGGAGTCACCTTGCGGTAGTTCACGTGCAGGAAGGCGGTCCGGCTGATCGGACGCCCGGCGTAGTGCACGGTCATCCCGAACAGGTCGTCGAACAGCAGCGGGAGCACACCGCCGTGCGCGGCGGCGTTCCCGCCGAGATGGAAGCGCCGGAACACGCCCTGCATCACGATGCCGTCGGGTCCGGCCGAGACCGTCCGCCAGGGCAGCAGGAGCAGACTGCCGCGCCCGGGCAGTTCGACGGCCCGGCCCGCCGGGCCCTGCTGCTCCGGAGCCCGGTACGGCCCGAGCAGTTCGATCAGCGCGTTCACCTGGTCGCGGGCCGCCCCGTACACCTCGGCGGGGGCGTCGGCGGAGACGGCGAGATCCTGGAGCGTGCGCATGGCCTCGACGAATTCGCCGAATTCCGGACCCACCCGGGCCGGGGTGACCTTGGGGAACCCGCCGTGCCGCTCGTACCGATCCTCGTCGACAGCGCTGTCGTCGATCGTCGGTTGGGTCTGCTCGCTCATACACGCACCGTAACTCCGGGTTATACAGCGTCCAAACATTTCGGCTCAGATGTGGTGAACTCAACGGCCCGCCGGCGGCCCCGCCGAGCCTGGTGTAATCACCCCCATGACGTTCAATCCGACGCTGTGGCGCGAAGTGGCCGGGTTCGAGAACCTGACCGACATCACCTACCACCGCCACATCGAACAGGGCACCGTCCGGATCGCATTCGACCGCCCCGAAGTACGCAACGCTTTCCGCCCGCACACGGTCGACGAACTCTTCAGCATCCTCGAACACGCCCGGACGACCGCCGATGTCGGCGCCGTCCTGCTCACCGGGAACGGCCCCAGCCCCAAGGACGGCGGCTGGGCGTTCTGCTCCGGCGGCGACCAGCGCATCCGCGGCCGCAGCGGCTACCAGTACGCCAGCGGCGACACCGCCGACACCGTGGACAAGGCACGTGCCGGCCGGCTGCACATCCTGGAGGTCCAGCGGCTCATCCGGTTCATGCCCAAGATCGTGATCGCCCTGGTCAACGGCTGGGCCGCCGGCGGCGGCCACAGCCTGCACGTCGTCTGCGACCTCACTCTCGCCAGCCGCGAACACGCGCGCTTCAAACAGACCGACGCCGACGTCGGCAGCTTCGACGGCGGCTACGGCAGTGCCTATCTCGCCAAACTGGTCGGCCAGAAATTCGCCCGCGAGATCTTCTTCCTCGGCCGCACCTACACCGCCGAGGACATGCACGCCATGGGCGCGGTCAACGAAGTGGTCGACCACGCGGAACTGGAGAACGTCGCCCTGGAATGGACGGAAGCCATCAACGGCAAGTCACCCCAGGCCCAGCGCATGCTCAAATACGCCTTCAACCTGGCCGACGACGGACTGGTCGGACAGCAGTTGTTCGCCGGGGAAGCCACCCGACTGGCGTACATGACCGACGAGGCGGTCGAGGGCCGCGACTCATTCCTGGAGAAACGAGCACCCGACTGGACCCCGTACCCCTGGTACTTCTGAATTCTCGGCGCCGCCTCCGGCGCCGCGAATCGGACACAACACCGCCTCAACACCCCTAGACTTCCCTCCGATGGACATCCTCAGCAGCCGCATCATCCTGCGACCCCGGGACTACGCGACCACCCTGGCCTTCTATCGGGACTCTCTCGGCCTGGCGATCTATCGCGAATACCCGGGTGGAACGGTTTTCTTCGCCGGGCAGTCGCTCATCGAGGTGTCGGGGCACGGCGGTTCCGACGCCGACCCGCGGGGTTTCGCGGGCGCGATCTGGTTGCAGGTGCGTGATGTCGGCGCGGTGGCGGTGGAGCTGACGCTCAACGGGGTGGCGATCGACCGGGCACCGGTGACCGAGCCGTGGGGCCTGGTGGAGATGTGGGTGACCGATCCGGACGGGGTGCCGATCGTGCTGGTCGAGGTGCCGGAGGAGCACCCGATCCGACGGGACACCCGCTGACCCCGGTGTGGGCCGAGTTTTCTGCCGGGTTGCCAACCCCCGGTCCCTCGGGCGACGATACGATCGGATGGCCGCCCGATCACCGACGCCCGGTGCGACCGCTTTCGTACCGTCCGACGAGTGAATCGCAGTCCCATGCCTGGCCCAGCCCAATCCGATCAGCCGGCTCCGGCGCCCTGTCCCGGCAGCATCGACCCCTGCTGTCCGCTTTCCGGCGGGCAGGAAACCATCGCTGCCGTAAGCGAGCGCAGCGAGCGAATCGCGGCCTTCCGGCAAGCCGGGGACAAGGCGCGGCCGTGACGAAAACCTTGCGTACTCTGCCCATACCCACCGGCAGTGGCGTCAGCGATGTGCTGCCGCACCTGCGGCAGGTGCTGGACGGTAGCGGTTCGGCGGCCTGGCTGCCGGTGCCCGCCAGCGACCGGCGCGAAGCCCGCCGGCTGGGTGACGCGCTCGCCCCGGGCGAGCCGATCGACGACGATATCGCGCTGGTGGTCACCACCTCCGGTACGACGGGGGTCCCGAAGGGCGCCATGCTCACCGCCGCCGCGTTGCGAGCCAGCGGTGATGCCACCCACGAACGGCTCGGCGGCCCGGGTAGCTGGCTGCTCGCCCTGCCCACTCATCACATCGCCGGACTGCAGGTGCTGCTGCGGTCGTTGCTGGCCGGTACCGAGCCGACGGTGGTGGATGTCTCCGGCGGTTTCCTGCCCGAGGCGCTGGCCGGTGCGATCGCCGGTATGCGCGGGGAACGCCGGTACACCTCGCTGGTGCCGACACAGTTGATCAAGGTCCTGGAGACGCCCACCGCGGCAGCCGCGCTGGCCGAGCTGGACGCGGTGCTGATCGGCGGCGCCGCGACCCCCTCCCCGGTGTACGAGCGGGCCCGGAACGCCGGAATCAATGTCGTGCGCACCTACGGGATGAGTGAGACCTGCGGTGGCTGCGTCTACGACGGTGTCCCGCTGACCGGGGCCGGGGTGCGGATCGAGGACGGCCGCATTCTGCTCGGCGGCGAGATGCTCGCCGCCGGGTACCGCAATATGCCCGACCATCCGGCCTTCGCGGAACCGGGCTGGTTCCGCACCGACGACGCCGGGGTCTTCCAGGACGGTGTACTGCGCGTCCTGGGCCGGTTGGACGAGGCGATCAGCACCGGCGGCCTGCTGGTGATCCCGCAGGTGGTGGAGGCGGTACTCGCCACCCATCCCGCGGTGTCGGAATGTGTGGTGCTCGGCCTACCCGACGACAGGCTGGGTCAGCGGGTGGCGCTCGCGGTGGTCCCGGCGCCCGGGTCCGCGCCCACTCTCGACGAGCTGCGCGAGCATGTGCTGGCCGAACTGGATGCCGTGGCCGCCCCGCGCGAACTCACCCTCGTCGACGAGATCCCGCTGCTGGGACCCGGGAAACCCGATCGCGGCGCACTGCGCAGACATCTGCTGGCCGGGTCGGCGTCCTGAGCGAGCCCGGTCCGCGGTGGATCCCACCGCGGACCGGGCTCGCTGGATCAGGACTCGTCGTCGCCGTAGTCGCCTTCGTAATCGTCCCCCAGCGGGACCGCGATGGCCTGTTCGGCGATATCGACCGGGTTCGCGTGCCACTCGTCGGGGCCCCCGCCGACCACCGCGGGTTCGTCGGGTACCGGCATATCGTCGGGCACCGACCGGGGATCGATTTCGCTGTAGGGGACATCGTCGGGGTAGGCCGGTGCGGTCTGTTCGGCACGGTCGGCCTCGGGCACTGCTTCGAAGGTGCCCGGATCGATCGTCCGGGGCAGCTTGTCACGCTGGGCCATGATGGGCTCCTCTCCTCCGTGTACGCCTCGCCGGGCGACTACCCGCCGAGAGGAAGATCAGTCCAACCTTGTCGAGAATGCCCCTGATGAGCCGATCGGGCAAGTAACCGCTCGCTGGGCTGCGCTCGATCCCGCGCATTAGGCTGCGGAGATGGCTACCGCTGCACAATGGATCGAGGGCGCCCGGCCCAGAACTCTGCCGAACGCGATCGCGCCCGTCGTGGCCGGTACCGGCGCCGCGGCCGCCCTCGACGGTGCGGTGTGGTGGAAAGCACTCATGGCGCTGGGTGTTTCTCTGGCGCTGATCATCGGGGTCAACTACGCCAACGACTACTCCGACGGGATCCGTGGCACCGACGACGAACGCGTCGGCCCGCTGCGGCTGGTCGGCTCCGGGCTGGCCTCCCCCGCCGCGGTCCGGGGGGCGGCGGTCGGGAGCCTCGCGGTCGGGGCGGTACTCGGGCTGATCCTGGCCGTGCTGTCGGCCCCCTGGCTGCTGCTGGTCGGCGCGGTATGCCTGGCGGGCGCCTGGTTCTACACCGGCGGAAGCAAACCCTACGGCTACAGCGGTTTCGGCGAGGTCGCCGTTTTCGTGTTCTTCGGCCTGGTGGCGGTGCTGGGTACGCAGTACGTCCAAGCGCTCCGGATCGACTGGGCCGGGGTGGCGCTCGCGGTCGGGGTCGGCGCGTTCTCCAGCGCGGTCCTGGTCGCCAACAACCTGCGCGATATCCCGACCGACAGCGAGACCGGTAAAACGACGCTGGCGGTGAAACTGGGCGATACCCGCACCCGCACCGTACATCTGGTTCTGCTGGTGGTCCCGTTCGTGCTGACCCTGGCACTGGCGGCCCGTACTCCCTGGGCCCTGGCCGGCCTGCTGGCTCTCCCCCTGGCCGTCCGCGCGAACGCGCCCGTCCGGGCGGACCGCGCCGGCCTGGAGCTGATTCCCGCCCTGCGCGATTCCGGCCTCGCCCTACTCGCCTGGTCCGTACTGTCCGCCGTCGCCCTTTGGCTCGGCACCTGAACCTTTCAGTCGTTGTCCGGGATCAGGATGCCGATGGCCCAGTTGACGATCGTGATGATGATGGCGCCCAGGAACGCCGCCCAGAACCCCTCGATCCGCAGGCCGTAGTCGGTGGCTTCGGTGATCCAGGCGGTGAGCCACAGCATCAGGGCGTTGATCACCAGCAGGAACAGGCCGAGGGTCAGGATGACCAGGGGTAGCGACAGTAGTCTCACCAGCGGTTTGACGAAGGCGTTCACCACGGTGAACACCGCCACCACCGCGAGCAGGACCACGACTTTCGCACCGTTGCCCTGGTCGGGCGGGGAGACGAGTTCAATATTGCCGACCCATAGCGCGGCGAGCCAGATAGCGAAGGCGGTGCCGATCAAGCGGAGCACAAGCTGCATATCTCATGCTAAGCACACCGGAGCGTCGCGCGCCGGATACAGCGGGATTCCGCCCCGGCCGCCGGCGTGACCCGAGGAGTCGGGGAACGCCGTGTGCGGCCGGGCCGGCCGCGCTCATGCCGCCTTGTCGAGGAGGGTGTTGATCTCGCCGCGCAGGCGGGCGATCCCGTCGGGGCCGCCGAGCAGTTCGGTGGCGACCGGGCCGGGTGCGCGCAGAATACCGAGCAGGACATGCCCTGATTCGATGGATTTGTCCTTGCGCGCCAGGGCTTCGCGCAGCGACAGTTCCAGCGCTTTCTTGGCGTCGCGCGTGAACGGGATATGCCCGAACCGCCCGCCGCGGCGACGGCCGCGGGATTCGTCCGCGGGGATCGCGCGGTCCAGTGCGTCGGCACCGAATCCGGCTTCCAGGCTTTCGCGCACCGCGTCCAGGTCGATACCGATGGAACGCAGTGCCTCGGCGTCACCGGAGCCCAGCGGGTCGTCCGTGGTCGCGGCGCTCAGCGATTGCTGCGCGCCGTGCAGCGTGAGCCCGGTTTGTTCCAGTAGCGAGCGCAGTGGCGGTTCGCCCTCTTCCAACAGTCCGAGCAGGAGGTGCTCGACCCGGATCTCCGGGGACCCCAGTTCCCGCGCCTGCTCCTGCGCCGCGACGACCGCCGTTCTGGCGGCCCTGCTGAATCGTTCGAACATCTATCGACCCCTGTCTCTCCGGTTGTGCTTCTGATGGACCGCCTGTTTGCTGACCTCGAGTGCGTCGGCGATGGCCTGCCAGGACCAGCCCTGGTCGCGGGCATTGCCCACCTGGATCGCTTCGAGCCGTTCGAGGAGTCTGCGCAGCGCCAGCACCGCCCGTAGACCCACCGCGGGGTCCGGGCTGCCCGCCGCCGCGGCCAGCGTGGTTGCTTCTGTCATACGTCAATTTTTATTGACACTTGCGCCCAATGTCAACAAAAATTGACGACAGGTGGACGCAATCGCGGCGCGAGAGCCGCGCAAGACGGGAAGAGGACCGTAGCCGCTATGACGAATCACGTATCCGCCGCCACCTTCGCGATCGAGGCGAACGACCTGGTCAAGGTGTTCGGCACCCAGCGGGCCGTCGATGGGGTGAGCCTGTCCGTGCCGCAGGGCTCGGTCTACGGCGTACTCGGGCCGAACGGGGCGGGAAAGACCACGACCATCCGCATGCTGGCTACTCTGCTCCGCCCCGACGGCGGCAGCGCCCGGGTGTTCGGCCACGATGTCGTCGCCGAACCGGGCGCCGTACGGTCGCTCATCGGCGTCACCGGCCAGTACGCCTCGGTCGACGAGGACCTGACCGCCACCGAGAACCTGATGGTCTTCTCCCGGCTGCTCGGACTGAGCCGAGCGGCGGCCAGACGCCGGACTGCCGAACTACTGGAGGAATTCGAACTCACCGCAGGCCGCCCGGGCCGACCGCTCGATATCGTCGAGTTCCCCGGCGTATTCCGCGGCCAGATCGGCGAGTTCGGTGGCCGGTTCGCTCGGCGGCAGCTCGGCACCCGGCTCCCCGGACCACAGGCCGCGTGCCTGTTCCACGATGGCCACCGCCCCGGCTGGATCACCCGCGGCCAACGCGGCACCGGCCCGGCGTGCCGAGTGCCGCGCCGCCGTCAGATCCACCTGTTCCGGCCCGAGCGCGAGCCTATATCCGGCCGGACCCGCCGGCGGCACTCCCTCGGGCAGCCCGGCCCGCAGCCGCGAGATCTGGGTGTGCAGCGCGTTCATCGGCGAGCGCGGCGGCGCATCGCCCCAGACATCTTCGATGAGTACGGCGGCGCTGCGGCTGCGACCCGGCCGCAGCGCCAGCGCGACCAGTAGCAATCGGGCCCGGGTCCCCGGCAGTGCCACCAGTTCGGCGTCGCGGCGCAGCGCGATACGACCCAGCCGGGTCACCACGAGTGTTTCGTCCGCGGCGGCCGGGATCACCGGAGGACGGCCGTGCGAGCGGCCCGGGTCGGGAACCATACCGACGTCATCGTATGCGCCGCGCCGCCCCGTCAGCGTGTCGTCACCATCGGGTCGTGTGGTCAGCCCCGCCACCGGCCGGTGGCCAGGAACTCGTCCAGGACCGCCGTGGGCTCGGACAGTTCCCAGCCCTGACCCGCGACCCATTCGTCGCTGTAATAGGTGCCCGCGTAGCGTTCACCGCCGTCGCACAGCAGAGTGACCACGCTGCCGCTGCGCCCCGTCGCCAGCATCTGCGCGATCAGCGCGCATGCGCCCCAGAAGTTGGTTCCGGTGGAACCGCCCACCTTCCGGCCGAGCCCCCGGCTCGCGAACCGGGCCGCGGCGATGGAGGCGGCGTCGGGGACGTGGATCATCCGGTCCACCACCTCCGGCACGAACGACGGTTCCATCCGGGGTCGCCCGATCCCCTCGATCCGTGACGGCATACCGGTCGTATAGTCGCGCTGCCCGGTCTCGTAGGCGCCGTAGAACGCGGAGTCGTCCGGATCCACCACGGCCAGCTGGGTCGGATACCTGCGGTAGCGCAGATACCGGCCGATGGTCGCGCTGGTACCGCCGGTGCCGGCGCCGACCACGATCCACTCCGGCACCGGGTGGGATTCCAGGGTCAGCTGGTCGAAGATGGACTCGGCGATATTGTTGTTCCCGCGCCAGTCCGTCGCGCGTTCGGCGTTGGTGAACTGGTCCAGGTAGTGGCCGCCGCATTCGGCGGCCAGCCGGGCCGCCTCGGTGTACATATCGGGTGGACGCCGGACGTAGTGGCACCGCCCGCCCTGGGCTTCGATGAGCGCGATCTTCTGCGGTGAGGTGTTGGCCGGAACAACCGCCACGAAGTCGAGGCCGAGCAGTTGGGCGAAATACGCCTCGCTCACCGCGGTCGACCCGGAGGAGGCCTCGACAATCGTGGTCCCCTCGGTGACCCAGCCGTTGCACAGGGCGTAGAGGAACAGGGACCGGGCCAGCCGGTGTTTCAGGCTGCCGGTGATATGGGTGGATTCGTCCTTCAGGTAGAGCTGCACATCCCAGCCGGCGGGCAGCGGATATCGCAGCAGATGGGTGTCGGCGCTGCGCTGGGCGTCGGCATCGATGAGCCGGACCGCCTCATCGGCCCAGCCGCGCGGGTTGCCGCGCGCGCAGGACCTCACGCCGGGCCGCCGGAGCTACCTTTTTCTCCTCGCTCCGGATCTGCTTCCGGCGCGCTCTCGGCTGTGGTACCGGGCCCCTGCGCAGCGGGCTTCTCCGGTTCCGCGGCTTCGGGCTCCCCGCGCAGCCGGGCGCGCAGCTGCGCCTTGTCCCGGCGGCGGCGTTCGTCCACCGCCGCGATATCGGAGTTCACTTTCGCGCGCAGTCCCTTGAACAGGGTGAGCGACAGCGGCAGCGCGATGACGATCGCGAAGAGAATCGACACGACCAGCGGAATCTGCACCCCGACCACCGCGGTCACGGCCATGATGATGGCGGTGAGTATCGCGACCAGCACCAGCCGGGCCAGGGTGTAGAGCGCCAGATTGCGTGCCAGCCGCCGGCCCGGCGACGTACCGGGCCGGGGGGTGTTCGGTTCCTCGGATAGGTTCGTGTCACTCACCTGACCAGCGTAAGCGACGCACCGAACCCCCTCGTAACGCGTATCCGTTTTGTCCATTACCTCCGCTTTACCAACAGTAGGTGGTTCGAACACCCGGGGGTCGCGGTGCCACTATGTCGGAACCCGATGAGAAACGTGACGAAACAGAAAGGTTTGCCATGACCGCGATCGCCATGGGGGCGCAGGAGAACCTGTTGACCCCGGGCCAGGTTGCCACCCTGTTCCACGTAGACCCCAAGACCGTCACCCGCTGGGCGCATGCCGGACGGCTCGGCTCGCTGCGCACCCCGGGTGGCCATCGCCGGTTCCGTGAATCGGAGGTGATGCGGTTGCTCGAATCGCTCACCACCGAGGCGACCGTACGCGGCTGAGACCGCGTCCACACGGACGGCACCACTACGCGGACAGCTCGGCCGCTTCCTTCGCGCGGCTGAGCTGGGCCGGGTCGAGCGGACCGCCCGATGAGCACAGTGGGGCGAGGCCCGTCCGCGGTTCGCGCGCGGCGTCGGCAAAGCGTAGGTACGGAGGCGTAGGTACGCCGGCCCCGCGGCCGCACTTACCCGGTAGCGGCTCGTGGAGTTAACCTCGTTGGAGGAGGTGAGCCACGTGATGTACCTGTTGGCACTCATCGCGATCGTTGCGATCGTGGTGCTGTGCTGGAAGGCATTCGGCCCCGGGCATAGCACGCCCACTCCGGGACCGACCCGAAAGCGTGTTCTCGGCCCGGATGACGATCCCGAATTCCTCTGGCGTATCTCGCGTCAGCAGAAACATCGGGACGGCGATCCGGGTCCCGCCGAACACTGACCCCGCGCCCCGACAACGCCCGGCCGCGGGTATTTTCCCGCGGCCCGGAGGGCAGGTTCAATCGCTGGTGCTGTCCAGTTGAGGCAGTCCTTCGACCGCCCTCAATTTATCCGCCACCACGGCCAATCGGTCGAGCGCCTCGGCCGGTAATCCGACCGCGGTGCGCACCAATCTGACCAGGGAGTCCGGCTCCAGACCGCAGATGAGCGCGCTGTTCGCGGCCACGGATGCGCAACAATCGGCATCGCCGCTGTTATCCGAACTGAAATTCTCCGAATCCACTGCCGCTCTCCTCATTGCTCGCCGCGCTATGGAGGGGAAATGACCGGTCACACCCGATATATCGCAGGCCGGGCCCTGTACAGTTCAGCAAATAACCCGCCCGAACAATAGCAACCGTGCATTGCGGCGGCGTAACGATCATTACGGCCGGAGAAATAGCCGTCCGATCAGGTCAGGCCGGAGTAGCTGTGCAGCCCGGAAACGACCAGATTGATGATGAAGAGGTTGAACAGCATCGCCACGAAACCCGCCACATTGATCCACGCGGCCTTCGTGTCCCGCCAGCCCGAGGTGGCCCGCGCGTGCAGGTATGCGGCGTAGAGCACCCAGGCGATGAACGAGCAGGTCTCCTTCGGATCCCAGCCCCAGAACCGTCCCCAGGCCGCCTCCGCCCAGATCGCGCCGAGAATGACCCCGGCACCGAAGAGCGGGAACCCGATGATGGTGGTGCGGTAGGCCAGCCGGTCGAGCGTGCGGGCATCGGGCAGGCGACGTGCGATCGTGCCCAGGAGATTCGAGGATTCGGCGCCCTCGGGCTGACGCAGCCGGTACAGGAACAGCAGACTCGCCACGCCCGACACCAGGAACACCCCGCTGCCCAGGCTCACGATCGTGACGTGCAGCGGCAACCAGAACGAGCGCAGCGCGGGGACCACCGGGGCCGCGTCGGTATACAACACAGTGCCCGCGAGGAACATCAGGATCAGCATCGGCACGAGCAGGAACACCCACATCGCCCGGAAACGGGCGTCCCGCATGAGTACCAGGCCGACCACCGCCGCGGCCGCGGTCGCCATGGATACGAACTCGTACATATTGCCGAGGGGGAATCGTCCGGTGGAGAAACCGCGCAGCACGATCGAGCCCACGTGCAGGGCCACCGCCACGAACAGCACCGAGAAGGCCATATTGCCGAGTCGCTCCGACAGCGGCAGGGTGGGCGTCTCGGCGATCCGGCCCGGGGTGGCGCTGCCCGCGACGACCCCGCCGGCGGGAACCATCTCCCGCTCGTTCACCCGCCGGACCCGCGCCGAGGCGTACTGCACGATCAATAGCAGCAATACCAGCGCGTACACGACGATCGACGTCTTGTAGGCGAGGTCGCTGTAGCCGGCGAGCGTATCGTCGATCGGCATCGTTACATCTCCCGTGTTCGTACCGCGGTGCTCGGTGGACAGCACTGCTGCCCGTGCGTGGTCGCCCACGCGGGTGCTCAGGGGCGGCGATCAGTCGCCGGACGCGTCCAGCAGCCGGTGCCGCAGGCGATCGAACTCCCCGCCCCAGCCGGCCTGATCGGTACGGGCCAGTCCGCCCATTTCTACTACGACGCGTCGTTGCTCCACGGTACCCTCCGGGGTCACCCGCAACCAGACCCGCCTCCGCGAAACCAGCAGCGAGACCAGCAGCCCGCCCATCATCACCAGCGCACTGACCAGCACCCACTGCTGCGCAGGATCATGGGAGACCTGGAGATTCACGAACTCCTCGGCCCCGTCGAAACGCACCTCGGTGCCGCCCGGCAGTGTTGTGGTCTCACCCGGTCGCAGATTCACCCGGGCCTCCTTGGCGAGCCGGCCCTGCGCGACCATCTCCTGATCGAGCGCGAAGATCGACTGCGGGCGGCCGGTGTCCAGCCCGGTGTCGCCGCGATAGATATCGACCGCCACCGCCGGATCGGTCATCTCCGGGAATACCGAGGTGAGCAGCGACCCGTGGAAACCGGCAGTCGGCGCGAACAGTCCCTCGATCGCGATCTGGTTCTGCCGGCGCTCGGCTTCGGTGGCGAACATCCCGCCCGGCGGGTCGATCCGCAGCACCCCGCTGGAGAGGAAGGTCTGCATATCGTCGGGCTGCCACTGCACGGTCTCGGTGCGCTGCTCGCCGTTCGGAAAGGTCACAGTGAACGTCGGCGCGTAACCGTGCCCCTGCAGATAGACCCGGTCCCCGCCGACGCGCAGCGGATGGTTCACCCGGATGGTCGTATCCCGCCAGGTACCCGCGGCCAGATCAGCGCCCTCCTGATACGAGATATCGGAGGTGAACATCTCGGCCTGGCCGTTGTCGAGATAGTCGGCCCGGAAATTCTTCACCTTCACGCACATCGGGGTCATCCCGGTGCCGTCGTTCACGTTCCCGGCCCGGAACGAGTCGAACACCGCCGGCGAGGTGGTGCAGAAACCGGGCCCGTTGTTCGCGACGACGATCACGTTGCCCTCGTAACCGAACAACTTCCCGACCGCGATGGCCACCAGCAGACCCACCAGGGCCAGGTGGAACACGAGATTGCCCAGTTCGCGGGTGTAGCCCTTCTCCGCCGACAGCGTGACCTCGCCATCGCGCTCCCCGGGCCGGGTCTCGATACGCCAGCCGCGCAGCCGCGTCCGGGCCCGCTCGGCGATCTCGTCCGCACTGCCGTCGAGCACCACTCGATGGTGGTGCGGCAGCCGGGCCAGATTGCGCGGCACGCGCACCGGCGGGGTCCGCAGCGCGCGGTAGTGGTCCACCGTGCGCGGCAGGATGCAGCCCACGAGGGAGATGAACAGGAGCACATAGACCGCGGTGAACCAGAAGCTGGAGAACACGTCGAACAGCTCGAACCGGTCCATCCACGCACCGAGCACCGGCCGGTCGGCGATATAGGTCGCGACCTTCTGCTCGTTCAGGCTGCGCTGCGGCAGCAGGGCACCCGGAATCGCGGCCAGGGCCAGCAGGAACAGCAGCACCAGCGCGGTCCGCATACTGGTGAGCCCGCGCCAGGCGTTGCGCACCAGCGCGCGGGCGCGGCCCGGCGGGGACTGCCGGGGCGGTTGGACCGGGGGCGCCCCGGGACGCATCGTCACGGTCATATCGGCAGCGTCACCTCGGCGACGAAGCCGTCACGGACCCAGCCGACGAACTGGTCCCAGGCTCCGGTGACCAACGCCGCCCCGACCGCGACCAGCAGCATTCCGCCGACGATTTGGATCCGCCGGGAATTACGCCGCAGCCACCCCACACCGCGCAGCGCGCTCGCCGACCCGAAGGCCAGGATCACGAACGGCAGGCCGAGGCCCAGGCAGTAGGCGACGATAAGGGCCACGCCGCGCACCGCGGTGGTGCCCTCGGTACCGGCGGCCACCGCCATCACGCCCGACAGCGTCGGGCCCAGGCACGGGGTCCAGCCGAGCGCGAACACGGCGCCGAGCAGCGGGGCCCCGGCGATCCCGGCCAGCCGCCGGGGTGCCATCCGGGTATCACGCTGCAACGCCGGGATGAGACCCAGGAACGCCAGACCCATCACGATGGTGACCACGCCACCCAGGCGCTGTAGCAGTTCCCGGTTGACATTGAGGGTCTGGATCAGGCCGAACACGGTGGCGGTGGCCAGCACGAACACCACCGTGAAACCGGCGACGAACAGTCCCGCCGCACCCGCGACCCGCAGCCGCCCGGAATCGGGGACGGACGCGGTCGCCGCGACGGCGGGGGTTTCGGTGAGCACCGCCGTGCCGGTGCCACCGGCGGGCGCCGCGCTCCGGTTGCGCCGGACCTGATCCACGGTCGCCGGCGGCGCCTGCGCACCGACCAGACCGGCCAGGTAGGACAGATACCCCGGCACCAGCGGCACGACGCACGGCGAAGCGAACGACACCAGACCGGCCAGCAGGCAGGCGCCGAGGGCGAGCAGCAACGGCCCGGTGGCCGCTGTCTGCTGAAACGATTCCCCCACTCCTGCCAACACCGTCAACGCGAACTACGCTCCGCTTCGCCCTCGGAGTTGTTCACGCGCCGCTCGTCACCGCGGCCACCCGGCGCGGTCGATCCCCGGCCACCGGACGGGCGCGAACTCGACACCCGCCGGTCGCTGCCGGGCTGCTGGGCCGCGGGCTGTAGCTCCCACGAGCCGAGCGAGGACTTCACCAGTACCTCGGCCCGGACTCCGCGCGGTGGCCGGGTCGCCCCGTAGCGGCGTACGCCTCGGGATCGAAGACTTCTCATGATGCTCCCTCCGCGGCGATGCGCTGCACCACCGGTAAAAGATCTTCTGTGAGTAGGGCGCGCAGGAAAACCGCCGCCACCCGGTGGTCCCGATCCAGCACCAGAGTTGTGGGAATGACACTGGTCGGGAAATTTCCACCGAGCGCCAGCAGTGTGCGCATCGACGGGTCGTAGATCGACGGATAACCGACGTGGTTATCGATGACGAAATCTTGCGCTTTGTCCTGCTGGAAATCACGGACATTGATCCCGAGGAAAGCGACCCCGAGATCTCTGGTCTGTTCGTGAACTTGTTCGAGCGCGGGGGCTTCACCGCGGCAGGGCCCGCACCACTGCCCCCACAGATTGATGACGACGACCTGGCCCGGGAAATCCTCCACCGAGACGTTCTCCCCGGTATCGGACATCAGCTCGGGTCCCGAGAGCTTGCCGATCGTGCCACGCGTGGACGGCGGATCGTAGAAGATATCGGTCTGCCCGCCCGGCGAGACGAATTCGAAGGTGCCGCCCGTGGCCACCGCGTCGGTACCGGTCGAACAGGCCGACGCGGTCAGGCACAGCAGTGCGGCGAGCGCCGGCAGCAGCCGGAACCCGAATGCCGCGGCACCCTTTCTCATGCGCTCTGCCTTCCGGCGCATGAACGGGCGCTTGCGTGGTCACGCTGCGCTACCGCCTCCGGGCGCTGACCGTTCATGCGCCATGCACCGTCGGATCCGAACCACCCGCCGGCTCGGAGTAGACGATATCGACGAGTGTGTCGCCGCGGTACACCAGCGAGGTGAGCGAGGCCAGACCACACTGCCGGGTGCGCGGATCGTGCCAGAGGCGCTGGCCCTGCAGAAACCGCCGCAGCGTCCACACCGGTAGCTGATGGGAGACCAGCACCGCCTCACGGCCGGCCGACTCCACCCGGGCCTTGTTCACCGCGGCCAGCATGCGGTGCGCGATCTGCAGGTAGGGCTCACCCCAGGACGGAGTGAACGGGTCGCGGAGTTTCCACCAGTGCCGGGGTTTGCGCAGTGCGCCGTCCCCGACCGACACCCGCAGCCCCTCGAAGGTGTTACCGGCCTCGATGAGGTTCTCGTCGGTGCGCACGGTCAGCCCGTGCCGGCCCGCGATGGGTTCGGCGGTCTCCTGCGCGCGCTGCAGCGGCGACGCGATGACCAGGGCGATATCGTGATCGGCCAAGGCCCGCGCGACCGCGCCGGCCTGCGCCCGCCCGGTCACCGACAGACCGAAACCGGGCAGCCTGCCGTACAGGATCCCGCGCGGATTGTGCACTTCACCGTGCCGCAGCACATGCACGATGGTTTCGACCGATTCGGCATCGGCGGCACCGGTCGACGGCGCGGTCGCGGCCACCTCACCCGGCGTGCCGAGATCGGTGCCGGTCTCCGCCGCGGGGACGGCGGGTCCGGTAATGGATATCGGATCGTCCTGGTCTGCCGGGGCGGCGGATACGCGCTCGGGGTCGGGCTTGCTCACGCGCGATTTCCTTCGGGTGTGGCGCTCGCGGCCGCTTCGGCGGCGGCGGGCAGGGCTGCGGCGATTCGGTCGAACGCGGCGTCGTCGAGCGCGGCCGAGACGAACCAGGCCTCGAACGCGCTGGGCGGCGCGTACACCCCGCCGTCGAGCAGCGCGTGGAAGAAGCCCGGGTAGCGCCAGGTCGCGCTCGCCTTGGCGGCGGCGTAGTCGAGTACCGGTTCATCGGCGAAGAACACGCTGACCATATTGCCCGCGAACTGCACCCGGTGCGGGACCCCCGCGCCGGTGAGGGCGTCGGTGAGCAGAATCCCGAGCCGTTCGCTGTTGCGGTCCAGCGCGGCGTACACCGCGGCGCCGGCGGCGCGCAGGGTCGCGAGCCCGGCGGCCACGGCCACCGGATTCCCGGACAGGGTGCCCGCTTGGTAGACCGGGCCCAGTGGGGCCAGCCGGTCCATCACCTCGGCCCGGCCGCCGAACGCGGCCGCGGGCAGCCCACCGCTCATCACCTTTCCGAAGGTGTAGAGGTCGGCGGCCACCGGATCGAGTCCGTACCAACCGGCCGCGCTCACCCGGAAACCGGTCATCACCTCGTCCATGATGAGCAGCGCCCCGTGATCGGAGGTGATCCGGCGCAGCCCGGCATTGAAATCGGGTAGCGGCGCCACCGCGCCCATGTTCCCGGCGGCGGCCTCGGTGATCACCGCGGCGATCTCGCCCGGGTTCGCCTCGAAAGCGGCGCGCACAGCGTCCAGATCGTTGTAGGGCACCACAATGGTGTCGGCGGCCTGCGCCCCGGTGACGCCGGGCGAGGTCGGCAGCGCGAATGTCGCGACCCCGGAACCCGCTTCGGCCAGCAGCGCGTCGACGTGGCCGTGATAACACCCGGCGAATTTGATGATCTTGGTGCGCCCGGTGTATCCGCGCGCCAGCCGGACCGCGCTCATGGTCGCCTCGGTCCCGGAATTCACCAGCCGCACCTTCTGCACCGGAGCGACCCGCTCGACGATGAGTTCGGCCAATTCCACCTCGCCCGGTGTCGGCGCCCCGAAGGACAATCCCGACCCGGCGACCTCGCGAACCGCCTCGACCACCGCCGGATGGGCGTGCCCGAGAATCATCGGCCCCCAGGAGCACACCAGATCGACGTAATCGTTACCGTCGGCGTCGGTCAGCCGGCAGCCCCGGGCGGATGTGATGAACCTCGGCGTGCCGCCCACCGAGCCGAAGGCGCGCACCGGGGAATTGACACCACCGGGAACGACCGCTTCGGCTCGCTGGAAAAGCTGACTGGAGGCCGGCACCGCCGTACCGGCCACGCGCAGAGAACTCACGGCCTCCAGTTTGGCAGCCTCTCCCAGCGGCGTCGACGACAGGGTGCGCGAACGTGACATACGCCGCGACGGCGACACCGACGAAGCCAAATACAGCCGGGTCAGGACCCGAGTGCGTAGTCTCTCTCTGCATCGGAACTAACAGTGGATCACCGGCCGGGGAGGTCGTTTTGCGAATTGCCAGGAGTACTGCGGCTCTTTCTCTGGTCTCGGTCGCCCTCGGAGCCCTGGCCACCGGCCTCGGCGCGGGTACGGCGGCAGCCGCCGAACCTGTCGTGGACCCCGACAACGCGCGCGCCGGATTCCGGTTGAACCAGCCCGAAACCGCGGCGCTGGCCGCGGGCCCGATCCCGGCCCTGGTCGACCATGTGATCCCGCCTTCCCGGATCGGCGCCGGACTCGACAGTGACACTCGTCTCTACCGCGACGAGAACGGCGGTGTCCACGCGTCGCTGCGCCAGGTGATCCTGGAGTCGGCCGACAACGGCGGTTCGGTGCTGGTGTTCTTCCACGTTCCCGGCGCACCGCACGGCCGGGTGTTCGATATCTACCAGCAGTGGCGCTGACCGGCCGGTTCAGGCCCGCCGCGGCACCCGGACCAGCCGGGCGACCGCATCGATGACTGCGGTACCCGCACCCGCCATCAGCAGCATCGCCAGGAACAACCACGGCCCCGCATACCGGGTCGCGGTGTAGGCCGGCACATCTCCGGTCGCCGGAAAATCGGTGTTCTGGACGCCCAGGTTCCAGCAGAGCGCGACCAGGGCGAGCGCGAGAACCGCCAGCGCGATATCGGCAGCCGGTAGGACGAGCGAACGGTTCACAGGTCTCCTCGGGTCGGCGGCTCGGACGCGATCACCCGATCGTGCCCGCCCGCGACCCGATAATCAATCGTCGCGACCGGGCTCCGGTGCGTGATCCGCCTCGACGGGGGGCACGCCCACCACCCGGGTCAGCGCCGACCGCAGTGCGCGATGATCCTTGGCCCAGGTGCGTACCAGTTCGCCGTCGGTGCGGCGCAACCCGATCGCGGTACGCCGCCGCGGTACACCGCTCAGTTCGCCGAGCGCCCGGCCGCTCTCCCAGGGTTCGTCCGCGTCCACCGGCAGCACCGCCGCGATGGACCGGACAGGTGTCGTCTCGGCACCGTTGCGCAGAAAGCCGTCGGTGAGTTCGACACTGACATGGGTGCGGGCGGCGTACACCTGCAATACCGCGAACCCACTGATCAGTACGGCGCAGAAGATGAGGGCGAACCAGTGCGGTGTGGCACCCGCCGCGATCTCCGCGGCCAGCAGCAGCGCGCAGACCAGGGGGCCGTAGGCGACCGCCCGCCAGCGGGCTCCGGGCTCGGCGAAGAAAATCTCCCCGGCCTCCGGGGCGGTGTCCACTCGATCAGGCATGGGCGAGCCGGCCGGAAACGAGGGCCACCCGGATCAGCCGATAACGCCGGGGATCAGCAGAACCGCGACGGTGAGGACCCCGAACAGGACCAGAAGAGTCAGTACGAGCATGTCCCGCCGAATACTCTGTGGCTGCTGGATCACCACTCGCATCATTGCCTCCGATCCCCGGACGGTCAGGTCTCCCGTCCTAGTGACCGGGTACCCGAGGCCGCCGGTTGGCATGTCCTCTGTGACAGCCCTCACCATACATGGCGGAATACCGGGAACAAACTCCACGTTCGTTATTTGAATGGGCCACCGGCCGACTGTCGGCAACAACGCCCAGGTCAGCGAGCCGGTTCCGGCTCTCAACGATTTCCGGGAGCCCCGGGTCCACGCGGCAGAAACCATTTCGCGGCTTCCGGGCGCTGGCAGAGGAAGATCGCCCCGCCGGCCAGTACCGCCTGCACGATGGACGCCGCCCCGGACAGCACCGGCCCGGTCCCCTCCACCACGCCGATGGAGAACAGCGCGATCACCCCGGAGATCACCAGCCAGACCCCGGCGAAGGTCAGCAGGGTCCGCGCCCACAGCTTTCCTTTACCGAGCTGGTGCACGACCAGCACCGCCAGCGCGGCGACCGCCAGCCCGAGAATCACGCCCAGCACCGCCCCCACCGTGACCAGCAGGTCGACCATCGCCGGTGTGATCTGCGGGTCCGCCGCTTGCATGCGCTCCCGGAAATCCGCGCTGAACCGCTCGCGGTTGGTCAGGGTGTCGCCCAGGGACACGAACAACCGGCCCACACCCAAACCGATTACGCCCCACCACAGTTGCCGCGCGGTGACAATATCCACCGGCGGAGTCATGACAGCCAGAGCGCCGCCTCCGTCGCCCAATAGGTGAGCACGATATCCGCGCCCGCGCGACGAATACCGGTCAGCGATTCCAGCACGGCGCCGCGTCGATCGATCCAGCCACGCTCGGCCGCCGCCGTGATCATCGAGTACTCCCCGGAAATCTGATACGCCGCAACGGGTACCGGTGAACGGTCGGCCACCTCGCGCAAGATGTCCAGATACGACATGGCCGGTTTCACCATGACGATGTCGGCGCCCTGCTCCAGGTCCAGCTCCAGCTCCCGGATCGATTCCCGGCGGTTGGCCGCGTCCTGCTGATAGGTCCGGCGGTCGCCCTGCAGCGACGACGCCACCGCCTCCCGGAAGGGGCCGTAGAACGCCGACGCGTACTTGGCCGCGTAGGCGAGGATCGCGGTCTCGGTCCGGCCCGCCTCGTCCAGCCCCTCGCGGATCGCGCCGACCTGACCGTCCATCATTCCGCTCGTACCGAGCAGATCGGCGCCCGCCGCGGCCTGCGCCAGCGCCATCTCCACATACCGCCGCACCGTGGCGTCGTTGTCGACCGCGCCCGAACCGTCCAGCACCCCGCAATGGCCGTGGTCGGTGAACTCGTCGAGGCAGGTATCGGCCATGACCACGGTGGCATCCCCCACCTCGGCGGCCAGCGCCCGCAGCCCCCGGTTCAAGATGCCCTCCGGATCGGTCGCGCCGCTCCCCAGCGGATCCTTGTCCTCCGGCTTCGGCACCCCGAACAACATCAGCCCACCCACGCCGGCCGAGACGGCCTCGGTGGCAGCTTTGCGCAGGGAATCCAGCGAATGCTGGAACACCCCGGGCATCGAACCGATCTCCCGGGGCTCGGACAACCCATCCACCACGAACATCGGCAACACCAGATGCCGCGGCTCCAGACTGGTCTCGGCCACCAGCCGCCGCAACGCCGGCGTACGCCGCAGGCGCCGCGGACGCTCGATACCGCTCATGGGATGAAGTCTAGGGGTGCCGGTACAGGCGGGTTCGGCGCCCCTAGACCGGGGCAGGGCATCGCGGGGCCGGGATGGTGTCCGGCGCAATGCCCGAGGATGCGACGGGTGAACAGACGTAGCGGCCACTGGTGCCCGAGGAAAAGGTGGGTCCACCAGCGAAAGGTGGATGACGACCGACAGCGGACCCGGACGCGGGGCATTCGCGGGTGCGGCGTGGGCCTACCCGTGAAGCCCAAGCCCGGCCACTGACCGATGCTGGTCACCGAGCCGGTCGACGCTCGGAGCACCAGCCGCGACCACGTAGCGTCGTGCCGGCGATCCGAGCGTCGGCGATTACCGGCTGCGGCGGCTCTTCTTACGCGGGGGCGGCAAGAGCCCTTCGGCCCGCAGCCGCGCCGCGTGTTCGGCGAGGGCTTCCACCAGCGGGCCCACCTGGGCAACCTCCGGCTGCACATCGACACGCAGGCCGAACTCCACCGCGGTCTCGGCGGTTTTCGGGCCGATGCAGGCCACGATGGTTCGGGCGTGCGGCTTTCCGGCGATACCGACCAGATTGCGGACCGTGGAGCTCGAGGTGAACAGCACGGCGTCGAAGCCACCGGTTTTGATCATCTCGCGGGTTTCCGCGGGCGGCGGGGAGGCCCGCACGGTGCGGTAGGCGGTGACGTCGTCGATCTCCCAGCCGCGTTCGCGCAGTCCTTCGGCCAGGGTCTCGGTGGCGATATCCGCGCGCGGCAACAGGACCCGGTTCACCGGATCGAATACGTCGTCGTAGGGCGGGAAGTCGGCGAGCAGGCCGAGCGAGGACTGCTCCCCGCTGGGCAGCAGTTCCGGGTTGATACCGAAGGAGCGCACCTTTTCGGCGGTGGCCTCGCCGACACAGGCGATCTTCACGCCCGAGAACGCGCGGGCGTCGAGACCGAATTCGGCGAACTTCTCCCAGACCGCGCGGACGGCGTTTGTGGAGGTGAAGACCACCCACTGGTAGCGACCGTCCACCAGACCCTTGACCGCGCGTTCCATCTGGGCGGGGCTGCGCGGCGGTTCCACCGCGATGGTCGGCACTTCCTTGGGGATGGCGCCGTGGGTGACCAGGCGTTCGCTCATCTCGCCGGCCTGGTCCTTGGTGCGCGGCACGAGCACGGTCCAGCCGTACAGCGCGCGCGACTCCCACCACGACATCTTCGACCGCTGCGCGACCGCCTTGCCGATGGTGACCACCAGCGGGCCGACCAGCTCGGAGGCGGCGCTGTTCAGGGTGGCCAGGGTGGCTTCGATGGTGCGCTGCTGGCGGGTGGTGCCGCGGACGGTGACCGCGACCGGGGTCTGCGGGGCCATACCGTGTTCCACCAGGGCGCTCGCGGTTTCGGCCAGATGGCCGGAGGTGGCGTGCAACACCAGTGGTCCGGGCGCGGCGGCCAGGGCGGGCCAGTCCACTTCGCCACGCACATCGGCCTCGGTGTGACCGGAGCCCAGCGCGATACCGGCGTAGCTGGGCACCGCCGAACCAGAGGGCAGCCCGGGCAGCACCTCGAAGACGATATGCGAACGGGTGACCGTGGTGACCTCGGCGATCACCGCGTCGGTGGTGAGCGGGTCACCGGAGACCACCCGCACCACGTCGTGGCCGGCTTTGGCCTCGGCGATCAGCGTTTTGGCGACCTCGGCGGGCTCACCGAGGGCGGGCCGGACATCGACCGAGCGCTCCCCGTCGGGTTCCGGTTCGACCTCGGTGCCGATCAGGGCGAGCACCCCGGCGTCCACATCGGGATCGGTGAACGCGAGGGTGGCCCGGCACAACACTTCGCGCGATCGGGTGGTCAGCAATGCCGGGTCCCCCGGGCCCGATCCGACGAACAGGATCCGCCCCGGATGCTTCTTGCTGGCTCGACTCATCGGTTGTTCTCCATTGGACTGGGTTCGGTGAAGTCCGTGGCGGTGCTCGTTCCCGCGGCAGCGGCGCTCGTTTCCGCTGCCGCGGTGCTCGTTCCCACCGGGGTGGTGTTGTCTCCGGCTCTCGCGAGGTCCGGTTCCGCGTTGCCGGGTTCGGCGGCGAGTAGCTCCTGCGCACCCAACTCCAGTAGTTCGCGGGCCAGTGCGCGGCCGAGTTCGGCGGCCTCGGCCGGTGCTCCCACCGTCGAGGCCCGTATCACATCGGAACCGTCGAGCGCGGCGGCGCAGCCGCGCAGCGAGAGTTCCTCGACGATGCGCCCGTCGTCGTCCAGAGATTCGACGATTTCGGCGATCGCTCCGACGGGCGCGGTGCAGCCCGCCTCGAGTTCGGCGAGCAGCGCCCGTTCCGCGGTGACGGCCGTTCTGGTGGCGGCGTCGTCGAGGACGGTGAGCAGCTCGATCAGGTCTGTGTCGTCGGCGCGGCATTCGACGGCCAGCGCACCCTGCGCGGGCGCCGGCAGCATCTGCACGGGTTCCAGCGCTTCGGTGACGGCATCCAGCCGGCCGATCCGGGCCAATCCGGCGCGCGCGACCACGACGGCGTCCAGCTCGCCCTCGGCGACCTGTCGCAGCCGGGTGTCGAGATTGCCGCGCAGCGGCCGGATCTCCAGGCCCAGGCCCAAGGCCAGCAGCTGCGCCACCCGGCGCGGCGCGGAAGTGCCGACCACCGCGCCCGGTGGTAGCTCACCCAGTACCAGGCCGTCGCGGGCGACGAGCGCGTCGCGCGGGTCCTGGCGCGGGGGTACCGCGGCGAGTGCGAAACGGTCGTCGCCGGCGGTGGGTAGGTCCTTGTACGAGTGCACCGCGATATCGATGTTCGCGGCGGCGAGTTCGGCGCGCAGCGCACTGGTGAACACGCCCACCCCGATCTCCTGGATCGGGTCGGCGGACAGATCGCCCGGTGTTTCCACGATCACCAGCTCCGCCGGCTGTCCGGCCGCGATCAATGCGTCCCGCACGTCGCCGGCCTGGGTACGCGCGAGCAGACTGCCGCGGGTGCCGATCCGCCATGGGCGCCGGCCCGCCCCGGGCCCCCCGGCGCCCGCGGCCGCTGCCGCGTCCGAGCCCTGCAGGATGGTCATGTCGACTGCTCCTGTTCCTCGTCGTGGCCGCCGGGTGTGAAATCGTCGGCCAGGGCTACTTCGCCGTCCAGTCCCATCCAGCCGGCCCCGTTGTGTTCGGCTCGGCTGATCTCCATGGGCGCAGCGACCGCCTGGGCCGATCCGGGTGTCAGTTCGAACAGTTCGCGCAGCGCTTCGGCGTAGCTGTCGCCGCCGGGGGTGCTGGCCAGTTGTTTGACCCGCACCGTCGGCGCGTGCAGCAGTTTGTCCACCACCCGCCGCACGGTGCGGGCCACCTCGTCACGGTCGGGGTCGGCCAGCCGCGGCAGCCGCGAATCCAACCGCAGCAGTTCGGCCTCCACCACCTCGGCGGCCCGCTGGCGCAGCGCGGCGACGGTCGGTGTGACCTCGGCCATACGCTGTCCGGCCAGGTATTTGGCCAGTTCCTCGGCGACGATGGCACGTGCGGCGGCGGTATCGCCGGCCGCGGCGCCGGCGGCCGGGTCGTGCTGCAGGGTCTCGATATCGATCACCGTGACCCCGGGCAGCCCCGCCACCGCGTGGTCCACATCCCGGGGGAGGCCCAGATCGCAGAACACCATCGGGCGGCCCGGCCCGCGATCGGGGTCCGACAGCGCGTTGTGCGCGTCGGCCAGGGTGACCACCGACCCCACCGCGCCGGTGCAGGTGACCACCACGTCGGCCACCGACAGCGCGTCGGCGAGCCGGGACAGTTCATAGGCCTGGGCCGCCACGCCGTGCGACTCCGCGGTCGCGGCGAGCCGCTGCGCACGTTCGATGGTGCGGTTGACCACCAGGATCCGCCCGATCCCGGCACGGGCCAGATGCGCGACCGACAGGCCGCCCATGGCGCCGGCGCCGATCACCGCGGCCGTACGACCGGCCAGCGGTCCGAGAACCGTGGTCGCCCGGTCCAAGGCCACCGACACCACCGAGGCGCCGGCCCGGTCGATGCCGGTTTCCGAATGCACCCGTTTACCGACGCGCAACGCCTGCTGGGAGAGCTCGTGCAAGGTCCGGCCGACGGCCTGCTGGGCGTCGGCGGTGGTGTAGGCGCTGCGGATCTGGCTGAGCACCTGCTGCTCGCCGACCACCATCGAATCCAGCCCGCTGGCCACCGCGAACAAATGCTCGGCGGCGGCCTCGCTGTAGCGCACATAGGCGTGGCGGGTCAGTTCCGGCATCGGCAGCCCGGAATGGGCGGTCAGCAGCTCACCGACATCGGCCAGGCCACCGTGGAAGGCATCGACCACCGCGTAGATCTCCACCCGGTTGCAGGTGGAGACGATCATCGCTTCGGAGATATGGCTGGAGGCCAGCATGCGGTCGACCAGTTTGGGCCGATCGGCATCGGTGATCGCCACCTTCTCCAACATCGCCACGGGCGCGCTGCGATGTGAGATACCGACGAGAAGAACGCTCATGGTGTGACCACCGATCCCTTGCTGGTTGGCTCCGTTGCCGTATGCGAGGTCGTCTGGGCGGCCTGCGCCGCGCAATGGGACAGCCCGGTGGAGCCCGGCGTCGAATGCGCGGGCATCCGGCGAGCGATCCGGCCCGAGCCGTTCAGTGGGTGAGCGGACGGCACGGCACTACCGGTTGCAACGCCGACCGTCGTGGGATCGTTTGCCGCTCGGGGCGCGTTCTCCGCCACATCCACGGTGTTCCCGCCCTCACCCGGGTCGGCGTTGCGGACCCGCTCGAACGAGAGCATCTGCATCTCCACCGCCAGATCCACCCGGCGTAACTCGACGCCCGGCGGCGCGGTCAGCGGGCACAGCGCGAAACTCAGGATGGACTGCACCCCGGCGGCGACCAGTTCGTCGCATACCTGCTGGGCAGCATCGTCGGGCACGGCGATCACCGCGATGGTCGGGCGCAGTACCGCGATCCCGTCGGTGAGGCCGGCCGCGTCACGTACCCGCAGGCCCTCGACCTCGCGGCCGATCACCTCGGGGTCGTTGTCGAAGACCCCGACCACCGCGAAGCCGCGGCGCCGGAACCCGCGATAGCCGACCAGCGCGCGCCCGAGATTGCCGGCGCCGACCAGGACCACCCGATGCCCCCCGGACAGCCCGAGCACATCTTCGATCCGGGCCCGCAGCCGCGCCACGTCGTAGCCCACACCGCGAACCCCGTTGGGACCCAGGAACGACAGGTCCTTACGCAGTTTGGCGGAATTGACACCCGCCGCGACAGCCAGTTCCTCACTGGATACGATGGCCACACCGTCATCGGTCAGCAGGGCGAGCACCCGGAGATAGGTGGCCAGCCGCGCCACCGTAGCCTGGGGGATGTCCTTCTGCAGTGTGCGGGTGGTGACGTTGGGAGCATCGCCGGAGACGTCGCGCGTCTCATGCTGCTCTGTCACGTCCTGACTCCTCGTCCGGGCCGATGCGGCTCGGGTGCTCGGCGACCTCCGTTGCGGTCCATGCGCCGATGACGGGGTCGGATATGGGTTGATTCACCTGCTACCGGCGGCCGGATACTCGCCCCGGCCTGCGGCTCGCGTGCCACCACCGTAACTGCTTGTGAACCCATGCACAAAGTCGGTGAAATTCGCCTCATTTTGTGTCGGGACCCGACCTTGTACGATCCCCGGCCGGAATTCGGACACGGTCAACGATTCAGATCGGCCCGCAACCGGGTCTCATCCACATCGAAATAACTGTGTTCCCGGCCGTCGAGCAGCACCACCGGTAGCCGGTCACCGTATTCGGCGCGCAGCCCGGGGTCGGTGCCGGCGACCGCGTCCACATCCACGCTGCCGGCCTCGATACCGAATTCCGCGCAGATCGCCCGCAGTTGTTCCAGGGCCCGCTCGCACATACCGCAACCGGCACGGGTCAGCAGGGTCACCTCATGCGTCGTCGAGTTCGTCATGACCGCTATTCAACCCGCCGCGGACCGGACGCGGCGGGCTGTAGTGCGTCTCGCGGCGGCCGTCCGGTTACTGTGGACGTGATTCGCGCGAACAGGCGGAGGTACTGGTGCCGGAACGATCGAAGGTGGGGAAATCCGGGTTCATCGCGGGCCGGTTCGGGGAACTTCCGGTCCGATGGAATCTGGGCCCGCTCGGACAGGGCCTGTCCGAGCAGCTGGCGCGTATTTCGCGCAGCCCGTTCGGGCCCAGCGAAGAGGAGGTCCGCGCCAATGTCGCCGGTGAGGCGAGCGCGGACGCCGCACTGGCCCTGCAGGACGCCGAGCGGGCGGCCGTCGGCGCCCCGCCGGAGGTCCCGCGCGATCTCACCGCGGCGGCTTTTTTCGACGTGGACAACACCATGGTGCAGGGCGCCTCGATCGTGCATTTCGCCCGAGGTCTGGCCGCGCGCAAATATTTTCGCAGCGCCGACCTGGTCGATATCGCATGGAAGCAGGTGAAGTTCCGGATCACCGGCAAAGAGAGCAGCACCGATATGGCCACCGGTAAAGAGAAGGCGCTGGAATTCATCGCCGGGCGGTCCACCGCCGAACTCGCCGCGCTCGGCGAGGAAATCTACGACGAGATCATCGCCGACAAGATCTGGCCCGGCACCCGCGCGCTGGCGCAGATGCACCTCGATGCCGGTCAACAGGTGTGGCTGGTGACCGCCACCCCTGTCGAACTCGCGCAGGTGATCGCCAAACGCCTCGGCCTGACCGGGGCGCTGGGCACCGTGGCCGAAAGCGTCGATGGACAATTCACCGGCCGCCTGGTCGGCGATATCCTGCACGGCCTCGGTAAGGCGCACGCCGTCCGGGCCCTGGCCATCCGCGAGGGCCTCAACCTCAAACGCTGCACCGCCTACTCCGACAGCCACAACGATGTGCCCATGCTGTCGCTCACCGGCACCGCGGTGGCGATCAACCCGGATTCCGATCTCCGCGAGGTCGCCAAGGCCCGGGGCTGGGAGATCCGCGATTTCCGCACCGGCCGCAAAGCCGCCAAGATCGGCGTGCCCACCGCCCTCGCGCTGGGCGCCGCGGGCGGGGCGGTCGCCGCCGCGGTCACCCGCCGCAAGAGTGCGCAGTAAGAGGCGGGTGGCGGCGCCGACCCTCGCTCAGCCCATGAAGGCGTTGCGGCGTCTGACCAGCAGTTTGTACAGGGTCTGCTGAATCGTTTCGCGGACCTGGTCGGTGACCTCGAACATGAGCATGGGGTCGTCGGCGTCCTCGGCCTGGTACTCGGTGGTGCTGATCGGGGTACCGAACTCGATGTACCACTTCGAGGGCAGCGGGACCGCGCCCAGCGGGCCCAGATGCGGGAACGTGGGGGTCACCGGGAAGTAGGGCAGGCCGAGAAGCCGGGCCAGCGGCTTGATATCGGCGATTTTCGGATAGATCTCTTCGGACCCCACGATCGAGCACGGGATGATCGGTACTCCGGCGCGGACCGCCGCGGCGACGAACCCGCCGCGCCCGAATCGCTGCAGTTTGTACCGGTCGGCGTACTTCTTGCCGACACCCTTGAAACCTTCGGGGAACACCCCGGTGAGTTCACCGGCGCTCAGCAGCCGTTCGGCGTCGGGGCGGCAGGCCAGGGTGTGGCCGGCTTTCCGGGCCAGGGTGCCCAGCATGGGCATCTCGAAGACCAGATCGGCGGCCAGCAGGCGCAGAGCGCGCTGTTTGGGGTGGTGATCGTGGACCGCGAGTTGCAGCATGAGCCCGTCGATCGGCACCGTGCCGGCGTGGTTGGCCACGATCAGGGCACCACCGACCTCGGGGACGTTCTCCATGCCACTGGTCTGCACCCGGAACCAGGTGTCGGCCAGCGGGCGCAGGGCCGGTAGCAGTACCGATTCGAGTAGGTGCTCGTCGAACCCGAATTCGTCGACCTGGTAGTCGCCGGTGAGCCGGCGGCGGGCGAATTCTGCGGTACGCCCGATCTGCCTGCCGAGGGCGTCGCGCATCAGATCGGTGACCGAGCGCGGCGCGGTGGGTGTGGGCGGGGTGAGTCGGTCGGTCAGCGAGGTCACCGACCGGTCGGCAGAACCGGTCCAGTTACGTGTCGCGGGCCGTGGCCGCGGCACGGTAGCGAGGTCCTGCAGTCTGATGACTTTGGCGACGTCGTTCATGTATGTGCTCCCGTACCGGCCTTGATGAGGCCGAGCAGTTTGTTTTCTGCGGCGTCGATCCACGCTGGATCGACCACGGGCCGCGACGCTGCGCCCCCGGTGAAGTCGTCGAACGCCTGTACCGTCGTCCAGCGCGGTTCGAACCCGAGTTCGCCGCGCATACGCGTCGTGTCCAGACCACAACCGAAGAGAAAGTAATCGAGCTGTTCGGAACTGAAATCACGCATCACCGGACTCATCAGTGTCCGGCCGACGGTGCGGAACACCGACCAGGGTACCGGCATTGCGACCCGGCCGGAACGACGGACCGCCTGGGAAAGTGCGAGGACGCCGTCACCGGCCACATTGAAGGTGCCGCCCGGGCCGGACCGGACAGCGTGCACCAAGGCAGCGACCGCGTCCTCCTCGTGGAGGAACTGCATCCGCGCGTCCCGGCCGAGCACGGTCGGGGTGATCGGAGAACGCAGCAGTTGCCCCGCCCGGGCGCCCAGGCCGGGTCCGACCATCGGCGCCAGGCGCAGGGTGAGCACGGTGATATCGGGGCGGCGCCGGGCCAGACCGCGGGCGAAGCCCTCGATCTCGATCATGTCCCGGGCGAACCAGCCCGACGGTGGCCTGCGGGCGCTCATCTCCTCCGTGAACTGCGCGGGATCCTTGGCACTTCCCCCGTATACCCCGGAACTGGAACGTGACACCACCCGGCGCACGGTCGGCGATTTCTGGCAGACGGCGAACAGCTGCATCGCTCCGAGGACGTTCATATCCTTCATCGCGGCCCGCCCGCCGCCCGAAGGCGGCTGCGACAGCACCGCGGTGTGCACCACGGTATCGACCTGGTAACGCTCGAAAACTTTGCGGATCAAAGGGTTCCGGATATCGGCACGTACGAATTCGGCGCGCCCCATCCGGCGGCGCAGCGCCGGTGCGGGGGTGAGTACGTCGACCGCGACGACCCGCTCGATCCCGGGGTCGGAGACGAGCCGGCACACGACATTGCCACCGAAGTACCGACTGGCGCCTGTCACCAGTACGACCTTGGGCTTGTAGCTGCCGTTCGCTTCAGTGTCCACCTGCACCGGACCGTTCCACCTCGAGCATCGAGCCCCCGCTCAATAGTTCCGACTACCAGCCTAACGACCGGCGTAGCCACCACCGGCTTCTTAACGGGGACCTAACCCCGATTTCAGTTGATGGAAACGCGACGAAACCCGCTACCGAATGGTAGCGGGTTCCGCCGAGGACGTTGCGCGGTTGCGCTTACTTGCCGAGTTTGCGCCGCTGCACGCGGGTACGACGAAGCAGCTTGCGGTGCTTCTTCTTCGACATGCGCTTGCGGCGCTTCTTGATCACAGAACCCATAGGGTGTCCTCGCGTTCTCTCCTCGGCGCGTCTCGCGCTCGCTTACGTCAACTGTCCGGTCGTATGCCCGGTTGCTCGCGGCTGAATCTCAGCCCTGGAGGCGGCGGCCCCGCGCGGCCACGAAAGGGACGCAGCGCGCCGCCGATCCAACACAGCGAGCGTTGATGTTACCGGCCCGCTCCCGCGGGCCGGTAACCGCCTTCACCCGGCATCGAAATAGGACGTTTCCAGATAATCGTGCACCGCCTTGGCGTGTACCCGGAAAGATCTCCCGACACGAACCGCCGGTAGCTCTCCCGAGTGCACCAGCCGGTACACCGTCATCTTGGAAACTCTCATCAAATTCGCCACCTCGGCGACGGTGAGGAATTGCGTACCACCACCGAGTATTGATTGTCCTGGCGACGAACCACCGCCGCTGTTAGCGGACATCTTGTTCGAAGACATCATCGCACCACTGACCTCCGGCACGTCCGCGCCGCCGGCTTCCCCACCAGCGGAACAGACACGCACGTGCTCCTTGAAGCTTAGCGGGACCAGTGGGATTACTGCGACGGGAGTGAGAAAACAGGTTCATACGCTGGGGGTCAGGAGGTCATTCCGTGGTCGCGCCCTGTTCGGCGGAACGCTGTTTGGCCGCGTGCAGCGCCTCCAGGAACGCCGACCGCAGACCCGCGCGCTCGAGTTCGCGCACCGCCGCCGCGGTGGTACCGGCCGGGGAGGTGACCGCCGCGCGCAGATCGACCGCGCTCTGCCCCGACTCCGCGAGCATGGCCGCCGAACCGAGCATCGTCTGAGTGACCAGCTGAGCCGAGACATCGCGGGTCAGGCCCAGCCCGACACCCGCCTCGACCATCGCCTCGACGACCAGGAAGAAATACGCCGGCCCGGAACCCGATACGGCGGTCACCGCGTCCATCTGCGATTCGGCGACCACGCACACCTGCCCCACCGAACTCAGCAGTTCGGTGACCAGCTCCAGCTGCTCGGCCTTGGCGTAGCGGCCGCCGGCCAGCACGCTCATCCCCGCACCGACCAGCATGGGCGTATTCGGCATGACCCGCACCACGGGGAATCCCGCCGGTAGTTTGGCCTCCAGCCGCGCCGTCGGCACCCCGGCCGCCAGCGAGACCAGGATCTGATCACGGTCGCCGCCCAGGTCGGCCTTACCGAGTTCGGTGAGCACGGCATCCACATCGCCCGGTTTCACCGCGACCACCAGCAGATCGGCACCCACCGCGGCATCGTCGACCGCGTCGGTCACCCGCACCCCGAAACGGTCCGCGAGCAGCTCGGCCCGGTCGGTGTGCGTCTCGACCACCACCAAGTCCTTGACGGCCCGTCCGGCCTCCAGCAGGCCGGCAATGAGGGCCTCCCCGATCCGGCCGCCACCGATCACCGCAATTCGTGTCATGGGCGCCATTGTTCTTGGCATGCTCTCGGCAGCGGGGCCCGGGGCCCCGTAATCACCTCTTCGGAGAGGGCAGCAGGGCCAACTGGCGGCTCTGGGCGACCAGGGCACCTGTGGAGTCGACCACGATCTGGTCGGAATCGAATAGTCCCCCGCCGACCTCGTGCGTGGTGGCGATGACGCGCAACCAGCCGGGTGCGGGGCGCCGCCGGAGATAGGTGGTCATCTGCACGGTCGGGGACCAGCCGAAATACCCGAGATTGGTGGGGACCGGCGGGCACATATCGGCCGCCATCATCGCGATGTAGGACGCGATCTCGGGATCGGCCTGATCGGCCGGGCGCGGGCGCAGCCACATCCGCAAGCGGGGTTCGCCGTGGCCGTTGTCGATGAACGGCGCCCACTCCCGGTCCAGGAAGGCGTCCATGCCCCGGGCCACGTGCACGATCCGGCCCATCGACGACCCCGGCTCGTAGCCGATGGCGCCCGCGGTCGGTTCCACCGGCAGATCGGTGTGCTCCGGGGTGTACAGCGGCGGCCGCTCCGGACCGTCCAGATGACCGAAGGTGAACGCGGTACGGACCAGCGGCCGGCCGCGCTGCACCAGCGTCACGTCCACCAGGCAGATCTGGCGGCCCACCTTGCGGACCGTCACGTCGTAGAGCACCTCGCCCGGCTCCGGGGCGCCGAGAAAATCGGTACTCCCCGACAGCGGAGCCATGGTCGCGCGCTCCGGCTCCACGGTGCGCAGCCAGCGACTCGCGGCCGCCGCCGAACCGGCGACCATGGTTCCGCCGTGCACCTTCGGGCCGATCGTCCAGATATCGTCGATGACGCCGCGATAGCGCCCGTCACCTGGTTCGTCGGCAGCGAGCTCGGTCAGGGAACACACCCGGCGGAACGGGGCGTCGGTGGACGCCGAACCCAACTCGGCGTGCAGTTCCGTCTCCGTCGTCATCGGTACTCCTTCTCCTCGGCCCGGTAACCGTTCCGCGGGTGCATACTGCCGGTCAATCTTGGTACAGGGGACTCAACCGCGTACAGGCGGACCGGTAGGGGCGCATGGGGCCGGCCGGCCGGAGACCGGCGACCATCGAGCACTCACAGCACTGTGAACCTACCCAGGCCGGTCGAGACGCACATCCGTACGCACGTCCGATCTGCTCCCGATGGGTCGCGCCGCCATGGATACAGCACCGGGTCAACGGGTCTCGATCGGGCTGGGGTCGGGGTGGGAGCTGAGCGCCGGGTTCAGGTGGGTCCGCGCGAACGCGAGGGTGCGGTCCAGCATGTCCGCGCGGGCCGCGGTGGTGCGGGCGTCCTGGGTATTGATCTCGGCCACGGCGTGGCCGGTGAACCCGTTGCGGACCAGCATGGCGCATACCGCCGCGCACGGCTGCGTTCCCGCGCCGGGAACAAGATGTTCGTCGTGGGCGGCGCCGCGGCCGTCGGCCAGATGCAGATGGCTCAGGCCCCGGCCCATCCGCGCGACCAGTGCCAGCGGGTCGGTGCCGGCGGTGGCGGTATGCGACAGGTCGAGGGTGTAATGCCGGAATCCGATATCGGTGGGGTCGTAGCCGGGGCTGAACGCGGTGAGCGACAGACCGGGGCCGCCGCGACGTTCCAGGCGCTGGATATCGCGGGCCCGGCGGGCGAAGAGCCGGTCGGCCCGCATGGGGAACATGTTCTCGACCGCGACGGCCACCGAACTGCCCTCTTCGAGTTCGTTCACCTGATCGGCGAAGCCTTCGGAATAGCGGCGTTGCCAGCGGAACGGGGGATGCACCACCACGGTATCGGCGCCCAAGGCCTCGGCCGTGCGCACACTGCGGTCCAGTTTCGCCACCGGGTCGGCGCCCCAGACACGCTGAGAGATGAGCAGGCAGGGCGCGTGCACCGCGAGTACCGGCACCGAGTACTTGCGCGCGTAACCGCGCACGGTGGTGATGCTCTGGCTGGCCGGTTCGGCCCAGACCATCAATTCGACACCGTCGTAACCCAATTCGGCCGCGTAGCGGAAGGCCGCCTCGGTGTTCTGCGGATAGACCGAAGCCGTCGACAGCCCCACCTTGATACCGCGGCGCTGCCCGTCGTCCCGCGGGCCGGCCGCGAGAGAATTGCGTGCCATTGCTGCCTCGCTCAGCCCGTACTGAGTAGAAATGCCAGCGGACCCAGGGTGACGAACACACCGACGACCACAGCGATCACGGTACTGAACATATCGTCGCCGCGCCGCAGGATCCGCACCAGCGCGACGAGTCCCAGGATCACCACGACCGCCAGCGCGAGCGCCAGGAGCGGCTGCCCCGCCCACAGCATCTCGAAACCCTTGAACGCCAGCATCCCGGCGATCGCCGCGCCCACACTCTGCGCCCCGAGCACGATCCATTGTTTCCGTGGATCCTCGGTGGTCTCGCGGTCCGTGGGGCGCGCCCCTGCGCCGAATTTCGCCTTGGTCGCGGCGAATCTGTCCCCGGCGGCACCGAATTTTCCGCTCAGCGCCGAACGCGCACGGTCCAGGCGGTTCTCACCGGCGGTGTCCTCGGGGTCGTCGTAATCGTCGGCGTCCGGATCGAAATCCGGTTCGAATTCGCCGGTTTCGTATTGCTCGCCCGAGGTGGCGGGAAGCGGCCGCATGGGGCCGTGTACATCCGTGGCGAAGATATCCGTCTTCGCGAAGCCCGGGTCCGGATCGAATCGGGGGTCGGGGCCGTAACCGGGATCGAGCCCGTAACCCGGGGCGGGGGCGAAACCCTGATCGGCCCCGAAGCGCTGACCGGGGCCGAAACCCTGGTCCGCGAAGTCCGGGGCGGGCGGCGGGGCCATCGGCCCGGCCGGCCGGCCGTTGCGGGCACCCGGGCCACCGAAGTCGGGCGCGTCGGGCGGCGGGGTCTCCAGCCCCTGCAGTCCGGCGCGCAACCGCATGCCCTGCTCGGCCGGTGACCATACGACGGTGTTCTGGTCCCCGCTCGGCTGGTCGGGCAATTCCGGAAAGGGAGCGGACTCCGGCAGCGGCCGCGCACCGCGCCGGCGGCGCTCCAGCTTGGGCCGCAGATCGTCGGCCGGCGGTTCCGGCGCCTGCCACGCCTCGGTCGGCGGGGCGGCACCGGGCGGACCCAGCCGAGGCGGGCCGTCGAAGCCCTGCCCCGGCCAGGGCGAGCCGGCGTCCGGTCCGCCGAAGTCCGGCGCGGGCGACCGGCCGAAAGCACCGGGCCCGGGTGGGAGACCGTAATCCGCGGAGGTATCCGGCTCGGCGGGCGCGACGGGCTCCGCCGCGGCTTCGGCGGCTTCCGCGGCGCGCCGGCGCGCGGCCCGCCCGCCACCGGGCGTCGGCGGACCGGTCTCCCAGGACTGATTCGGCGGGGCCCCGGCGCCCGGGTCGTCCGCGAAAGCGGCGAAATCGTCGTCCGGTTCCGCGCGGCGCCGGCGACCGCCACGGCGCGGCGCCTCCGCCGCGGGCGGGAACTGCTCCCGGTCGCTCGCATAGGGGTCCGGATCACCCAGCCGCGCGGGGGCGCCGTCCGCGGCGGGGCCCGGCGCATACGGCTCCAGCGGGTTGTAGACCGTGATCGGGCCCGACATCGGCGAGTTGTTCGGGTCCGGGGCGGCATACGAAACCTGCTCGCCCCCATAACCCTGCGCATCGAAGCCGTTGCCGGCCGGGTCGCCCGCCTCGGCGGCGGCGTACTCCTCGTCGGCCTCGTCGGGAGCCGCGTGGGCCGAACCGTTGCGTTCGACGGCCGGTATATCACCGGACAGGTCGTCGACCGAGAGCCCGCGCCCGCCGCGCCGTCGCCGGCCGCCGCTGGAGGCCGGCTGCGCGCCGTTGCGGGCCAGCAGCTCGGCTACCGACAGTTGATTGGAGTTCCTGCTCATGAAGGCACCGTTTCGATCGGGCCCGCCGACGTCGCGCCGCCGGGCGTCGAACCGTTCCCGGCGGCCGCGTTCGGCGTGTTCGTTGTCAGTGGTCCACCATCCATATCGGTATCCAGTTTGCGCAGGATCAGCCCTTCGCGCAGCGCCCACGGACATATTTCCAGCGTATCCAGGGAAAGCGCGCGCATGGCGGCCTCGGCCACGAGCGCTCCCGCCACCAGTTGCTGGGACCGGTCGGCACTGACGCCTTCCAGTTCGGCACGATCGGAGGCGGTCATTCTGGAGATGAACGCGATCAACTGGCGCAGGCCCGAACCGGTCAGTGTCCGGCGGACCCGGGGACCGGCGCCCGAGGGCGCCGCGCCGGTGAGCCGGGCCAGCGATCGGAAGGTTTTGGAGGTGCCCACCGCCAGATCGGGCTTACCCGCTTCGGCGAGCTGTTTGGCCGGATCCACCATCTCGGCGGCGAGCCAATCGCGGAGGATGCCGATGCGCCGTTTGCTCGGCGGGTCCTCCGGTAACCATTTGCGGGTCAGCCGTCCGGCCCCCAGCTGCAGCGACAGCGCGACCTCCGGTTCCTCGTCCACGCCGCTGCTCACCTCGAGCGAGCCGCCGCCGATGTCGAGGTTGACGATCCGGCCCGCGCTCCAGCCGTACCAGCGGCGTACCGCCAGGAAGGTCAGCCGGGCCTCGTCGACCCCGGCCAGCACCCGGAGGTCCACCCCGGTCTCCGCGCGTACCCGGCCCAGGACCTCGTCGGAGTTGGTGGCCTCACGTACCGCGGAGGTCGCGAACGCCATCAGTTCCGCACATCCCGACGCGGCGGCGAGATTCGCCAGATCGGCCACCGTATCGACCAGTTTCTGGGCCCCGGCCGCGGTGATCCGCCCCCGGTCGTCCATGTTCTCCGACAGCCGCAACGACTCCTTCGTCGAGCTCATCGGCATGGGATGGCCACCCCGATGCGCGTCCACCACCAGCAGGTGAACGGTGTTGCTTCCGACATCGAGGACACCTAGACGCACACGGACACGTTACTTGGTGTACCTGAACACCAAGCGACCCGGTTGTGGTGTTAGCGTTGAGGGTTGTGACGTCAGGCGCTGCCTCGAACGACTCCGTCCCCGCTCCGACCGATCTTCCGATGCCGAAGATGCGGCCGAGCCGGGAAGTACCACTCGACTTCCCGCGCGAGTGGCTCGAGTTCGTCGACCCCGCCGACGACGAACATCTGATCGCGGCCGATCTCACCTGGCTGACCTCGCATTGGACCTGCGTGTTCGGGACCCCCGCCTGCCAGGGCATCCTGGCCGATATGCCGGACGCGGGATGCTGCACACACGGCGCGTTCCTGTCCGACTCCGACGATCGCAAACGGCTGCGCCGGGCGGTGAAGATGCTGACCGCCGCGGACTGGCAGCTGATGGACGAGGCGCGCGACGAGCACGGCAAGATCAGCCGCAAGACCTATCTGGAAACCGACGAGCTCGACGGTGAGCCCGCCGAGCGCACCCGCCGGGTCGATGGGGCATGCATATTCCAGAACCGGCCGGATTTCGCCGGCGGCCCGGGGTGCGCCCTGCATGTCATGGCCGCGCGCCGGGGCCTGGAACCACATACCGTGAAACCGGATGTGTGCTGGCAGCTACCCATCCGCCGAACCCAGGAATGGGTGGACCGGCCCGACGGTGTGCAGATCCTGCGGACCGTCATCACCGAGTACGACCGGCGCGGTTGGGGCCCGGGCGGGGTGGATCTGGACTGGTACTGCTCCGGGTCGCCCGACGCCCATATCGGGGAACGGCCGGTCTGGCAGACCTACCGCGCCGAACTGATCGAATTGATCGGCGAGCCCGCCTACCGAGAACTCGAACGGCAGTTGCAGAGCCGTCCGGGACCCGGGGTCGGCGCGGAGCATCCCGCGACCACCCGGGCGCGGCGCAAGGCTCGAGCCAAGGAGGCCGGGGAGAACGGCCGGGCGGTACGCCCCACCCGGATACTCGGACTCGACCTGCGATAACGGGGCACAGCATGGCGCGGAGCCCCTGAACCGCGCGGTCAGGCCTCGAGTTTGTATCCCAGCCCGCGCACGGTGACCAGGTGCTCGGGCCGGGCCGGATCGGCCTCGATCTTCGACCGCAGCCGTTTCACGTGCACATCGAGGGTTTTGGTGTCGCCGACGTAGTCCGCGCCCCACACCCGGTCGATGAGCTGGCCGCGCGTCAGCACCCGGCCCGAATTGCGGAGCAGATATTCGAGCAGGTCGAATTCTTTCAGCGGCAGGGTCACCGGTTTGCCGTTCACCAGCACGGTGTGCCGGTCCACGTCCATCCGTACCGGACCCGCTTCCAGGACACCGTTCTCGCTGCCCGAGTCCAGTTCGTCACCGGCGCCGCGGCGCAGCACGGCCCGGATACGGGCGATCAGCTCCCGCGCCGAGTAGGGCTTGGTGACGTAGTCGTCGGCGCCGAGTTCGAGCCCCACCACCTTGTCTATCTCGCTGTCGCGCGCGGTCACCATGATCACCGGCACCCCACTGCGGGTGCGCAGCTGTTTGCAGACGTCGGTGCCGCTCATCCCGGGCAGCATCAGGTCGAGCAGGACGATATCGGCGCCGGAGCGATCGAATTCGGCGAGCGCCGAAGGACCGTCTCCCACGACCGTGACCTCGAAACCTTCCTTGCGGAGCAGGAAGGCGAGTGGATCGGCCAGCGACTCCTCGTCCTCGACGATCAACACACTGGTCATCTGCGTGCCTCCACACCGTTCGTTCGGCCCGGACCCGAGGGGCGCGGGCTGGTTTCTCTTTTGGTCAGCACGGGCGGACCGGCGGCGGCGGTGCCGTCGGCCTCCTGATGCGCGGGTATGCGCAGCGTGAATGTCGAGCCGGTGCCGAGTTTGCTCCACAGGGTGATCTCACCGTTGTGGTTGGCGGCCACGTGTTTCACGATAGCCAGACCGAGTCCGGTACCGCCGGTGGCGCGGGAGCGCGCCTTGTCGGAACGGAAGAAGCGTTCGAAGACCCGCTCCTGATCATCCTTGGCGATACCGATGCCGCGGTCGGTCACGGCCATCGCCACGTAGGAGCCGCGAACCGACCGGCTCACCGATACATGGGAGCCGCGCGGCGAGTAGGCGATAGCGTTCTCGACCAAGTTCGAGAGCGCGGTGATGAGCAGCGTTTCGTCGCCGAGCACCTCGAGCCCGCTGGGCCGGTCGGTGCTGACCGTGATCCCGGCGGCCTCGGCCGCGGTCCGCGAGCGGTCCACTGCCTGATTTACCACCGTGTCGACGTCGACGACCTCGAGTTCGGGGAGTTTCTCGGCCCCCTGGAGCCGCGACAGCGCGATCAGTTCGGTGACCATCTTCCCGAGGCGGCTGGATTCGGCCAGCACGCGCTGACCGAAATGCCGGACCGCCTCGGGATCGTCCGCGGTCTCCAGCAGGGCCTCGGCCAGCAGACTCATCGCCCCCACGGGGGTTTTGAGCTCGTGGCTCACATTGGCGACGAAATCGCGGCGGGTCGCCTCCATCCGGGCCTGTTCGGAATCGTCGTCGGCGAAGAGCACCGTGAAGTTGGTCTCCTCCGGGGACAGCGGCCGGGCGAGGCCGCGGACCGCGATCCGGCCCCGGCCGGGTGTCGGTTTATCGGCCGTGAGGTCGAACTCCGCCGTTTCGCCGGTCGCCAAAACCTTCTCCACCGCCGCCCATGCCCGCTCGTCGAGCAGCCGGTTGCGGACCAGGCCGAGTTCTTCGGCGCGCGGATTGACCAGTACGACATCGCGGTACTCGTCCACCACGGCGATACCGCTTTCCGAGGCCAGCACGATCAGGTCGAGAACCTGCGACATCGTGAGGCCGGAGTCCGCTTGCCGGCGCTGCGCCTGCCGAGCGTTCATATAGGGGATGACGAGTCCACCGACGGCCAGTCCGACAACAGCCGCCAGGACTGCCAGCAGTACGGCCTGGGGAACGCTCACATCAAGAATCGTACGGTCGACGACGCGTAAACAAACCCGGGGTCGGTGAAGTTTCGTGCAGGTCACGGGCGATTACTTCGTCGTTCGCCGGGCGTTTACGCATTGTTCGGCGACGGCAGGGTTTCGATCTTCCCGGGCGTGTTTCCGGCCCGGAAACGCCGACGAACCCCATTACGTCTGGGACACAACGGGGTTCGTGTCGGGTGCCGCGGCCGGCGGCCGTTCACCAACCGGGATTACCACGCACCGGCAGATTCACGAAGCTCGGCCGGTTCGGGTCGAGCTGCACATGCTGCGGCTTCAGCCCGGTATCGAGGAGCATCGGCAGCGGCGGCACGCCCTTGGGCGCGTTGCCGGCGTAGACGTCCACCCGCAGCCGATGCCCGGGTTCCAGCTTCGCCTCGATCGCGGGCACCGCGATATCGAGTGTGGTCACCTCCCCCGGCACCGTGAGCCGTCTTTTCTCGATCGTGACGTACGGCCGGGGGTCGGTGTAATCGCCGTTGGCCGACCGACTGCTCAGGGAATCGTCGATCTCCCGCAGCGAAGCCATCAGCTGCCCCGAGGACAGCATCCGGGACTGCCCGTCGGGCGCCACATCGTTGACCGTCACCGACCAGTAGCCGTCGGCCGCGTCCTGCACTGTCTGCAGGTGCACGGCGATCGGCCCGGAGATCTCGACCGCTTCGGTCACCGGCGTACTGGTAAAGGTCAACCCGTTCGACTCCTGGACCCGGGAGTCCGCACCACAGGCGTTGATCACCGCGACCACCCCCGCGGTCGCCTGGCCGCCGTCGTTGGAGCACAGTCCGGTGAGTCCCGGCGCGACGGTCAACCGGGCGGAACTGTCGGCGCCCGTCCCCAGCGAACCGTCGTGCACGCTGTGCCCGCCGGTACCGCTCGGCGCCGCCGATAGATACATCCGCCGGTACTCGGCCGCCTGATCAGCCGGTGCGCTCTCGCCGAACCCGTCCCGGGTCACCCAGCCGCCGCCCTGCTGGCGCAGCGTCACCGGACCGTACTGATCGATGCCGTTGTCGATGCCCTTCAGCCATTTGTCGAACCAGGCGCGCTGCAGCACGTCCAGCCGCGGCGGCAGGCCGGGTTTGCCCGATTCGCTTCCCGAGTTGATGTGATACGTGTCGCCCATGAGCAGCTGCTTCTGCCCCGGCGGCACCGGCATGGCGTTGTAGACCTTGGACTCGGAGTAGGTGAAAAGGTCGTGCCAGCCGCCGGTCACGAAGGTCGGGACCTCGATCCGCGAAGGATCACCCAGCCAAGCCTGCCGGTCGGGACTGTCGCCCCGGATCATCTCCTGCAACCGCGGATCGAGATCCTCCACGCGCGGTGTGGTGTAGGCGTTGAGGAACACATCCAAGTAGGTGAACGGCGAGGACAGCCGGTCGCTCAGCCACCGCTGATCGAAGGTGCCGTTCAGCATCGACTGCACATCCGGCACCCACTTGGTCGCGTTGATCAGCGTCATCCACAGCGGAATGAAGGCGAAGCCGAAGCCGCCGCCGGGCATGAGCACGTCCTGTGCCAGGTCACTGCCCGGCACCACGGGGAACAAAGCCTTCAGCGCCGGCGGGCGTTTCTCGGCCGCCTGCAGCTGGTTGATCCCGGAGTAGGACATGCCGGTCATCCCGACCTGCCCGTCCGACCACTGCTGCCGCGACGCCCAGTCGATGACCTCCACCGTGTCGGCCTGCTCGCGCTGCCGCAACATATCCCAGACACCTTGGGAGAACCCGGTCCCGCGGACGTCCACCACCACCTGGACGTAACCGCTCTTCACCAGCTGACGGTCGACCGCGAAATTTCGCATGGCCCCGCCGCCGAGCGCCTTGGTCAGATCGGTCAGCCCGGACAGCGCGGTGCCGGTCATATCGATATCCCGGGCCAACTGGGAAACCGCATCGGACAGGCCTGGCACCGACCCCATCTGGTCGATCAGATTCGAGACCAGTTTCGTGTACGGCGTCATATTGACGAGTACGGGCATCCGGGTGTCGATCGGCCGGGAGGCGGCATCGGCGGGGCGGTACACATTCGCCTTCAGGACCGTGCCGTCGCTCATCGTGATCGGCACATCCCAGGTGATGTTGATACCAGGGTACTGCTGGGGTCCGTCGTAGGTGGCGGCCCACTGCGCCCCGGCCGCTCCCCCGTCGGGGCCGGAGACCGCCGGCGCGGCACCGGCACTGCCGCCGAGCAGCGGTGCCAGCAGTACCGTGGCGGCCAGTGCCACAGTGGCTCGTATCACAAACTTCATCGGTCGTGATCCATCTCTCGGACTGATCGGACGTTCGAGAGCTTACACAGCATTACCGGCGGGTAATGAGAATCGACCCGGCGGCAACAGGCCTTTCCCGACAATTCCGCGCCGGGGTCGTGTTACGGCACAACATTAATCGGGGTTTTCGGTTTCCGGTCACAGAATCCGGCGATCCGCCGGTAGCGTCGTCACCCGTAGGAAAAAGCGCCGCAACCCGTTTCGGGTCACGGCGCTGTCGATCGGACTACCTGCCGCCCTGGCTCGCCACAGCGGCCGCACCGGCGGCGGCGGCTTCCGGATCCAGGTATTCCCGGGGCCGCACCGGACGCAGGTCGTCGTCCAATTCGTAGCGCAGCGGAATACCGGTGGGAATGTTCAGTCCGGCGATATCCTCGTCGGAGATTCCATCGAGATGTTTGACCAGGGCACGCAACGAATTACCGTGCGCCGCGACCAGCACGGTCTTTCCACCGCGCAGTTCTCGCGAAATGGTCGACTCCCAATACGGGACCATCCGGTTCACCACATCGAGCAGACATTCGGTTCGGGGGACCTCGATATCCGCATAGCGCGGATCGCCCGCCTGGCTGTACTCGTCGTCGAGTTCGATCGGCGGCGGCGGCGTGTCGTAGCTGCGCCGCCACAGCATGAACTGGTCCTCGCCGTACTCGTCGCGGATCTGGGCCTTGTTCTTCCCTTGGAGCGCGCCGTAGTGGCGTTCGTTGAGGCGCCAGTCCCGAACCACCGGAATCCAGTGCCGGTCGGCGGCGTCCAGGGCGATGTTCGCGGTCGAGATCGCGCGGCGCAGCAGCGAGGTGTAGACGATATCGGGCAGGATGCCGTGCTCGGCCAGCAGCGCACCGGCTCGTTTACCCTCGGCGACACCCTTGTCGGTGAGATGCACGTCCACCCAGCCGGTGAACAAATTCAGGGCATTCCATTCGCTCTCGCCGTGGCGCAGCAAAACGAGGGTGTTCGTCATGCGGGTCATCCTGCCATGGCCCGGTACCGGCTGTGCGTACCCCTCGGACCCGCCCCCGGCCCACCACCCGCTAGGCGGACCCGGACAAACCGGCCGCGAGTACGGCGGCGCCGTGCAGCGTCGCACCCTCCCGGAGGCGGGAGGGCTCCACCCGGAGGCCCCGGATGAAATCCAGACCCGCGTGCCGGGCGGCCGCGGCGCGCAGCGGCGCCCACAAGAGTTCCCCCGAGTCCGCGAAACCGCCACCGACCACAACTGTGTCCACATCGAGCAGCGCGGCCGCGGAGCCGATCGCCGTCCCCAGCGCGGTGCCGGCCCGCGCCAGCGCGGCCCGTGCGATCGCGTCGCCGGCCCGGGCGTCACGCGCGAGTTCCGCGCCGCTCTCGCCGGTCCAGCCCTGTTCCCGCGCCCACCGCGCCGACGACATTCCACTCGCCACGGCTTCCAGGCACCCGGAACCGCCGCACGCGCACGGCACATCCCACCCGGGCACCACGAGATGACCGATATGGCCGGCATTGCCGGTGCGCCCGACCGCTACCCGGCCGTCGACCAGGAGGCCGCCGCCGATCCCCGACGATACGGTCATCGCCAGCCCGTTCCGCAGTCCGCGCAGGGCACCCGAATGCTGTTCCGCCAGAGCCAGACACGCGCCGTCGAGGGCGAAACGCACCGTGGCGCCGGGAAACAGCCCGGCTACCGCCGCGACGACCGCGAACCCGTCGCGCCACTCGGGAATATTGAGTGCGCGCGTGATGCCGGCCGGAACATCCACCGGGCCCGCCGATCCGATCCCGACCGCCGTGACCGCGGCACCGGCCGCGACCGCGCGGAGCAGTCCGGCGCACGCCTGCCACACCCCCTCGGCCGGCACCGGCACTCGCCGCACCGACCCGACGCGGCCCGCACGGTCCACCAGTCCGGCGGCGAATTTCGTCGCCCCGATATCCAGTGCCAGAACCGCCACCGTGCCTCCCGAAGATCCGATCCGCAGAAGCTGATTGTCACTCATCCGCGACCGGGTTCGACGAGTCCGCAGCCCAGGTGCGTGCGCGGTCGGCGGTCAGGAAGCCCAGGGCCCGATACCGCTCACTTTGTCGATCCGGATCCGGGTGAGGAAGCCGGGCGGGGCGTCCGGTGGCGGGAAGGCCGTGCCGGGACTGGCCAGCGTTTTCGCGAGTTCGGCCAACAGCTCCGGAGCGCCGCCCTCGACAATGCGCGCCGTCCCGGTGACCGCCAGGAACGGCCGCATGACCTCACCTTTCTCCGCCGCCAGGATGGTGACCGCCACCCGGGGATCACGGCGCACATTACGGACCTTGCGGTGTTCGCTCAGGTGCGCGGCGACCAGTTCGTCACCGTCCGGACCTTCTTGCAGCGCCACCCACACCACGCTGACCTGCGGACTTCCATCCGGATTCAGGGTGACCAGCGTCGCGTCGGCACCGGCGCCGATGAACGCACGAGCGGAATCGTCGAGTCTCATGTGTTCTTCTACCGCGCATCCGGCCGGTTCATTCCCGGCTCAGGGCGCGACCAGCGGCTCCGCCGAATAGGCGCGGTGCAGCAACTCCGCGAAATCGGGTGCCGGAGGCAGCGCGGTGGTCCCGATCCGGTGGACGGGTACGGCGGGGGTCCACGAATTCATCACCACCGCCCCCGCCAGACCGGCGACATCACCGGGTGTGACCGGTACGGTCCGCTGTGCCACACCGAGCCGGTCGAGTTGCCTGCGCACGATGCCCATGGTGGTGCCGAGCAGCATCTCCGCTTCGGGCCAGACCACCGAACCACCGTCCCAGAACGCCAGATTCCAGATGGTCGCCTCACTGAACCGGCCCGCACGATCGATGAACGCCGCGTCGTCGAACCCCTGCCGGACAGCTCGCCGCAGATAGTAGGTCTTGGCCACTTCGCCGACATGCTTCACCCGGGCGACCGGACGCTCGTATTCCACAGTCGCCAACGTCAGCGGCCCGGTGGGGGCGGACGCGGGTGGTCCGGTGCGCACCAGCATCGACAGCGCATCGTCGGCCGCCACGAACTCGCCCGGCCGGGAGAAGACGGTGGCGGTGAGCGAGACATCGGCCGGACCCGCGTCCAACGCGGCGCGAAGATATTCGCGTACCCGGTCGTCCGGTAATGCCCGTCCGAAGAACTCCGCGGAGGCTTCCCGCAGCCGGTCCAGATGCAGGTCCAGTCCGCGGATCCGCCGATCGCGTACCTGGGCGGCGGTGAAATGGGCGTAGCCGGCGAAGGCCAGTGGTGCCAGCTCCTCCGCGGTCGCGGCACGGCCGTCGAGCTGAGCGGTGTGCACGGTCATCATGCCTCCAGAACCTGGTCGATTCGCATGACTCCACCGTCCACATTCACACGGTGTGAGGGTCAAATTCCGGAATCATCGGTGCTCGGCGGTGGTTGCCCCACAGGAACGACGAGGAGAATCCATGCGCATCGGTGAACTCGCGGCAGCGACCGGCACCAGCCAGCGGCTGCTGCGCTACTACGAAGAACGTGGACTCCTGCGGCCCGAACGAGGCACGAACGGGTATCGCCGCTACCCCGACACAGCGGTCGAGGATGTCGCCCGCATCCGCCGGCTGCTCGCCGCCGGGCTACCGATCCGCGTGATCACCGAAGTTCTCGACTGCGCCTACGACGGCACCGACTACGTCGAGCCCTGCCTGGAGCCGATTCTGCGCACCGAATTGTCCGCACTGGACGGCAGACTCGACGACCTCCGGCACCGCCGGACCGAACTGCTCGGCCTCATCGACCGCGTCGCCCAGCGCTGAATACGGAATCAGTTGGAATCGGCGGAATCGACCAGGTGTTCGAAGGCGCGCAGGTTCTGCAGTGATTCGCCGCGGGAAACCCGCCACTTCCATTCCTTACGAATGGATTCGGCGAAACCGAGTTCGAGCAGCGTATTGAAGTCCCCGTCCGCTGCCTCGAGGAGCTGCCCGAAGATCCGATCCAGTTCCTCGGCGGTGACCGCGTGCGTGGCCGCCTGACCCACCAGATAGATATCGCCCAGTTTGTCGATGGTGTACGCGACACCGTAGAGCCGCCGGTTGCGCCGCAGCAGGTACTTGTAGACGCCTTCGAAATTCTCGTCCGGTTTACGGCACACGAACGATTCGAAACGCACCCCGTGCGCCCCGACGGTCAGCATCACATTGGTCTTCAGCTTCCGCTCACCCGGCAGCACGGCGACGAAGACATCGTCACCGGGGTGGGTGTATTCGATCTCGCGGTCCCGCAGTGTTTCCTCGATGATCCGCGCGGTGGCCGATGTCTCGCTCATCTGCGCACTCCCGTCCGGCGCCGCCACAGCGCCCGCGATCTGGCCTGGCTCTCGCCGAGGATAGCGGGAGCGTGTCCCAGGCCGGTCAATGCGGCGGTATAGCTGTCCAGCAGCTTCTCGGCCGTATTCGCCCAGGAGAAAGCCGCCGCGTGCGATACGGCCTGCGCACCCAGCGTCCGCAACCGCCGCGGGTCGTCGAGCAGGTACTCCAGCGCACCGGCCCAATCGGGGGTGCGGTGCCCGGCCACCAGCAACCCACTGTGTTCGTGCCGGACCGCGGTGCCCAGTCCGCCGACCGCGGCCGCCAGCACCGGGGTCCCGCTTGCCTGCGCCTCCAGCGCGACGAGCCCGAAGGATTCGTTGTAACTCGGCACCGCGACCAGGTCGGCGGCCCGATACACCTGCACCAGCCGGTCGGGCGGCTGCGGCGGCAGGAAGGTGACATGGTCGGCGATCCCGAGCTCGGCGGCCAGTTCGATCAGCGCGTCGGGACGCTCCAGACCGGTCCCCGAGGGCCCCCCGACGATCAGGGCGCGCAGCGGCCGCCCCGGGCGCCGGCGCAGCACCTCGGCGACCGCCCGCACCAGCACATCGGGTGCCTTCAGCGGTTGGATCCGGCCCACGAACGCGACGATCTCCTCATGCCCCGCGAGGCCGAGCTCGGCGCGGGCCGCCGCCCGATCGCCCGGACGGTACCGCGTCAGATCCGCTCCCGGCGGCACGATATCGATCCGGTCGGGCAGCGCCCCGTACAGCTCCACCAGGTCCCGCGCTTCCCGCCCGGTGTTGGCGGTCAGCCGGTCGGCCTCGGCGATGACCTGCTTCTCCCCGATCTCCCGGGTAGCCGGTTCCGGGGAATCACCCTCGGCGAGGGCCGCGTTCTTCACCGCCGCGAGCGTATGCGCGGTGTGCACGAGCGGCACCCGCCACCGGTCCCGGGCGAGCCAGCCCACCTGCCCGGACAGCCAGTAGTGCGAGTGCACCAGGTCGTAGTAGCCGGGCAGATGCCGTGCTTCCTGCCGCAGGACCTCGGCGGTGAACGGGCACAGCTGGGTCGGCAGATCGTGTTTGTCCAGGCCCTCGAAGGGCCCGGCGACCACATTGCGCACCAAGACCCCCGGCGCGGCTTCCTGCACCGGCGGCAGATCGGAGGAGGTGGCCCGGGTGAAGATCTCGACCTCGGTCCCCCGCCGGGCCAGCTGCAGAGCGGTCTGGAGGACGTAGACGTTCATCCCGCCCGCATCGCCCGTACCGGGCTGTGCCAGTGGTGAGGTGTGCACCGTCAGTACGGCGATACGGTTCGGCCGTCGGTCCGGGCGTTGACTCACGATGTCCATACTGCACGGTGCAACGCGGCAGCCCGGCCCGTCCTTCCCCGGTCGTGAAAGTGATCACACCTGGCGGATTCGACACTCTCAGCGGGCCTCGGCGTGCCGTCGCCGGAACCGGGAACCGAGCCGGACAGACCGGGCAAAAGCGCTCGTCACGGACAATCAGGACTTCTCGGCGCAGTCCGCGGCGAACTTCCGGACCTCGGTGGAGAAGCGCGCCGGGTCCTCGATGAACAGCCCGTGCTGCGCGCCCTCCCAGATGGAGGCCCGGCCCAGCGGCGCGGTCTCGGCGATATAGCGGCCGTCGGCCACCGGCACCACCGGATCCGCCGAACCGTGCAGCACCAGCACGGGGACGTCGAGGGCGCGCAGGGTCTCCGTATTGTCCACCGACCGGTAGAACAGGGCCTTGCGCACGAACGGCGGTGTCGCCAGGCTCGCGCCGAACAGCCGCTGCGCGTCCGGCCCCTTGTCCACGCCCGGCCCGGTGTTGGCGTTCCCGAACGCGGAGAAACCGCGCACCGCGCGACCCGGGCTCTCCTCGAACACCCCGGGGATCGCCCGCTGCATCGACTCCCCGACCTCCGCGCCCGGCACCCCGCGCCCGATATTGGCCATCGCCCCGGTATAGACGACCCCCGCGACCGCGCCGGTGCCGTATTCGGCGAGATAGTCGCTGATCACGATCCCGCCGTAGGACCACCCCAGCAGCAGCGCCCCGGATTCGATCGACTCGGCGGCCAGCACCGCGGCGATATCGGCGGCCCAATTCTTCGAATCGTCGTAACCGGCGGCCGGTGCCTCCGAATAGCCGTGCCCCCGCAGATCGACCGCCACCACCCGGAAATCGGCGGCGAAATCGTCGAACACCCGCCCCCAGCAGCGCAGATCCGCCGACCAGCCGTGCACCAGCACCAACGGCTGTGCCTGTGCGGGCCCGCCCGTCCGATAGACGATGCCGGTCCCGTCCGCACTGTGCGCTTCCCGTATGGCCATGAGCGCATCATAGGATCGGGGACATGAGCACTCGCACCGCTGTTGTCACCGGGGCCAGCTCGGGTATCGGCGAAGCCACCGCCCGGGAACTCGCGAAACAGGGGTACCACGTGTACGTGGGTGCTCGCCGGGTCGACCGGCTGCGGGAGCTGGCCGACGAGATCGGCGGTACCGCGCTGGAGCTCGATGTCACCTCCGACGAATCGGTCCGCGCCTTCACCGACGCGATCGAGACCGCGAACGTCCTGGTCAACAATGCGGGCGGCGCCAAGGGCCTGGCCACGGTCGCCGAGGCCGACCTCGACGACTGGCGCTGGATGTGGGAAACCAACGTCCTCGGCACTCTGCGGATGACCAAGGCGCTGCTGCCGAAACTGATCGCCTCCGGCGACGGCCTCATCGTCACCATCACCTCGATCGCCGCCTTCCACGCCTACGACAACGGTTCCGGCTACACCTCGGCCAAACACGCCCAGGCCGTCCTGCACCGGACGCTGCGCGGCGAACTCCTCGGGCAGCCGGTCCGGCTCACCGAGATCGCCCCCGGCGCGGTGGAGACCGAATTCTCCCTGGTCCGCTTCGACGGCGACACCGACCGCGCGACCGCGGTCTATCAGGGCATAGACCCGCTGGTCGCCCAGGATATCGCCGAGATCGTGGCCTTCGCCGCGAATCGCCCCCCGCACGTCAACCTGGACCAGATCATCGTCAAACCCCGCGACCAGGCCGACCCGGGCCGCTTCGCCCGCCGCGGCTGAGCGACCCACCGCGTACCGAGCGGGGGCCGGCCCGGCGACCGGGAAACCGCTGCGCATCCTCCACCCACGCGTGGCCGCGGGACGCCGGCGTGACGGCAGATGTCATACCGTCCGCCGCTCGCATGTGCCGATCAGGCGAAGAGTTCGTCTATGGTTTCGGCTACCACCGCACGATCGAGCCCGACCGTGCTCACCGGCGCGGAGAAGTCTCCGGCATCGGCTACAGCTCCACTCCCACCGTCACAGGTTCCGGTACGAGAACAACCCCGAACCGCTCCGCCACCCCGTCGCGGACCGTCCGGGCGAGGGCGACGATATCGGCGGCCGTGGCGTCACCGCGGTTGGTCAATGCCAGGGTGTGTTTGGTGGACAAGCGTGCGGGCGCGTCCGGTCCCGGGAAGCCCTTGGCGAAGCCGGCGCGTTCGATCAGCCAACCCGCGGAGAGCTTCACCCCGCCGATCCCCGGATAGGTGGGCACCGGCACATCGCCGAGCCGGTCGCGGATGGCGGCCAGAACCCGGTCCACCTCGGTGTCGGGCACGACCGGATTGGTGAAGAACGATCCGGCGCTCCAGGTGTCGTGGTCGGCGGGATCGAGAACCATTCCTTTGCCCGCCCGCAGCCCGAGCACGGTTTCGCGGACGGCCGCGGCGGGCCGGGTCTCGCCTTCCGCGGCGCCCAGTCGCTGCGCGAGTTCCTTGTAGCGCAGGGGCGCGCTCGTACCGTCGGGGTGCAGCGTGAACTCCACCGCCAGCACCACCGCCGCATCGCTGTGTTTCAACCGGCTGGTCCGGTATCCGAACGCGAGAGCATCCGGGGTCACCCAGTCGATCTCCCCCGTGGCCCGGTCCAGTAACCGCACCCGGCGCAGCAGCCGGTCGACCTCGACGCCGTAGGCGCCCACATTCTGCACGGGAGTCGCCCCGGCCGATCCCGGGATCCCGGACAAGCACTCCAGCCCGCCGAACCCGGCCCGTACGCTCGCGGCGACCACACCGTCCCAGTTCGCGCCCGCCTCCGCCGTGACGCCGGCGGCCCCGAATTCGACCCCTTCGGTAGCGATACGGACCACCACCGACGCCACATCGTCGTCGGAGACCAGCAGGTTCGAACCGCCGGCGACCAGCAGCACCGGCACCTCGGCGGCGTCCAGTGCGCGCACGGTCGCCACCAGCGACTCGGTGGTGGCGCAGTCGGCGACCGTGGCCGGGCCGCCGACGCGCAGCGTGGTCAGCTCCGCCAGCGGTACCGCGGACCGCACGAGCGCGCCCGTTCCGGCCAGCATCTGCCGCAGTTCGTCCGCAGGGACAGCCCGAGAAGTTCGCACGACCAGACGGTAGCGTGTTCGGTCATGGCTACAGCGCTGGCGTATACGGCTCGCTACTCACATCCGGTCGCGGCAGTGCGTGAGGCATTCTGCACCGAGCAGTACTGGAAGGACCGGATCGCCGCGGTGGGCGGGCCCAACGCCCAGTTCGTCTCGCTGTCGGTCGAGGGCGAGCAGGTACGGGTCGAGGTCGTCCAGTCCATTCCCGCCGACCTCCTGCCGCCCGCCATCACCGCGGTACGCCCCGGCGACCTGATCATCCCCCGCACCGAAGTGTGGACCGGTACCACCGGGAGTTTCGAAGCGCGCGTCGAGGGCGCTCCGGCCGAGGTCCGCGGTTCCATCACCGCCACCGAGGAACCCACCGGCGCGGTCGCCGAGATCTCCGGCACGATCGAAGTCAAGATTCCGCTGTTCGCCCGCAAGATCGAGGAGGCCATCGGGGACCGGCTCACCCAGCTGCTCGCCGAGGAGACCGAGTTCACCAACACCTGGATCGCCGGACAGCCGTAGCGGCCCGCAGTCCGCTTCCGTCGTTCCGCGCGGGCGGGAGCGACCCGGCCTCCCACGGAACCGGAGAATCCGGACGGTAACCTACCGCGCATGGCTCGCCGACTGGACTACTCCGCCCGCTACCCGCTGCACACCACCAAAGAGCTGTATGCGGCGCTGACCAACCGGGACTATTGGGAGGCCCGGATGGTCGAGATGCGGAAGTACTCGCCGAACGAGGTCATCGGTCTCGAGGCGAACGAGGACGGTATCGAGGTGGTGCTGCACCACATCCTGCCGCGCGAGACGCTGCCGGAGATCGCCCAGTCGGTGATGCGCAAGGATATGGTCATCACCCGCAAGGAGAGCTTCGGACCGTTCGGGCCGGAGGTCGAGGGCAAGTATTCGGCGTCCATCCCGGCCGGGCCCGGCAGCCTCACCGGCACCACCCGTCTGTTCCCCACCGACACCGGGTGCACCATGCGGATGTCCTCGGAGGCGAAGGTGTTCATTCCCATGGTCGGGCCGCGGCTCGAACAGCTGATGCTGGTGAACCTGGTGGATCTGTTCCGCGCCGAGGCCGAAGTGACCCAGAAGTGGCTGGACGAGCAAAAACCGGTCGGCTGAGTGTTCCGCTCGGCACCGTAACCCGGGGTACCACCGGGACCAATCGGCTCCGCCGCAGTGACCGTCAGCTGATCGGCGATCCGCGGATCGCCGAGGTGCTGCGGGCTGCCGCCGATCCGCTGGTGGTGGATCTCGGTTACGGCGCGCAGCCGTGGACGACGCTGGAACTGGCCGCGCGGTTGCGTACGGTGCGTCCCGATGTGCGGGTGGTCGGACTGGAGATCGATCCCGCCCGGGTGGTACCGGCCCGCGACGGCGTCGTTTTCGCCAGAGGCGGGTTCGAATTGGCCGGACTGCGACCGGTCCTGGTCCGTGCCTTCAATGTGCTGCGCCAGTATCCGGAGTCCGCGGTCGCGCAAGCGTGGGAGACGGTGCTGGCGGGCCTGGCTCCGGGCGGTCTCCTGGTCGAGGGGACCTGCGACGAACTCGGCCGCCGGTGTGCCTGGGTGGTGCTGGACCGTTCGGGCCCCCGCACCCTGACCCTCGCGTGGGATCCGTTCACCGTCGAACGTCCCTCCGATCTCGCCGAACGTCTCCCCAAGGCGCTGATCCACCGCAACGTACCCGGTGAACGGGTGCACACCCTGCTCGGCGCGGCCGACCGGGCGTGGGCGCACACGGTGCCGCTGGCCGCCTTCGGACCACGGGTGCGCTGGCGCGCGGCGGCGGGCCTGCTGCGGGCGCAGGGTTTACCGGTGCACGATTTCCGCCGCCGGCTGCGCGACAATGTGCTGAGCGTCCCGTGGCCGGTGGTCGCACCCGCCGGACAGGCGGAAGAATATTCGTGACCCATATCACATATATGGGGTGGCGACCCCCGCTGACGTCGCAACCTTTACCTTCAGTCCATAACCGGTCCACAGAGCCGGCACAGAATCATCGTGAAGAATCTCAACCATGTCCACCAAGTCCCTGCCTGCACCGAAGGTCGGCCGCCGGACCGTCGTGATCGCCGTACTCACCGTGATCGTGCTCGTGGTGGCGGCGCTGATCGGCGGCGAGGCCTATGCGCGACACCGGATCGCGAGCTGTATCAGTTCGCAGTTCGAGAAAGAGATGGGATCGCAGATCGACGTCGGCTTCGGCGCGAAACCCCTACTCGTCACCTGGCTGGACGGGAAGGTCTCGCGGATGGACGTCGACAGCAAGGGCGACGAATTCGGCCCCGCCGTCGATATGCAGGTCCATGCCCAATTCCACGATATCGAGATGGCGAAGGGGAGCAACAGCGGCAGTTCGGTCGGGAGTTCGAACGCCGACGTCACCTGGAGCAACTCCGGGATCTCCCGGACGCTGCAGGGCCTGGTCAGCGATGTGCAGTCCGACCCCGACACCGGGCAACTCACCATGAAGGTGCTCGGCGGATTCGGCGCCATGCAGCTCACCCCGCGGATCCAGGACGGCAAAGTCGATATCGACGTGGCCCAAGCACAGTTCCTCGGTATCGGAGTACCCGACGACCTGGCCCAGGGCGTGGTGGACCTGATGACCGAGAGCCTGCAGACCTACCCGATGGGCCTGCAGCCGACCGACCTGCGGGTCACCGCCGACGGTATCCAGGTGGACCTGCAGGGCGGCCCGACCGAACTGCCCGCCGCCGAAGGCAATGCGAGCTGCTGAGCGCCGCGGACCGTCAGGCGGGGAACCCGTCGAGCACGGCCCGGGATCGGGAGAGTCCCAGCCGGGTGGCGCCCGCGGCGATCAGCTCGGCAGCCGCTTCGGCGGTGCGGATACCCCCGCTCGCCTTGATGCCCAGCCGCCCACCGACGGTCTCGGCCATCAACCGCACCGCCCGGGTATCGGCGCCGCCGGCGGGATGGAACCCGGTGGAGGTTTTCACGAAATCGGCGCCGGCCCGTTCGGCCGTCCGGCACACCGCGACGATCACCTCGTCGGACAGCGCGGCGGATTCGATGATCACCTTCAGCACCGCGCGCTCCGATATCGCCTCGCGCACCACGATGATATCGGCGAGCACCGCGTCGAAATCGCCCGCGACCGCCGCGCCGATATCGATGACCATATCGACCTCGCCCGCCCCCTGATCCACCGCGAGCCGGGCCTCCGCTCCTTTCACCAGCGAATGATGTTTCCCGGAGGGAAAACCCGCGACGGTAGCCACCACCAGGCCCGGAGCCTGCACAGGCAGTACGGACGGCGAAACGCATACGGCGTACACGCCGAGTTCCCGGGCCGCGGCCACCGCGGCGGTAACATCCGCGCTCGTCGCCTCCGGGGCGAGCAGCGTGTGGTCGATCATTGCGGCCACCTCGGACCTGGTCAGCGACTGGGAATCGGCCATGGGACGAAAGTCTGGCACATCACCGTCGAATTCCGTTGCGCGCCTCGGGCTCCTCGCGCACACTCGTATCGCCTTCCGACGAGAGGACGATGTTGCTGATCCGCCGCGAACGAGCCGTCGACGCCGACGCTGTCGCAGCCGTGCACCGTAGCGCCTTCGCTCCGCACTATGCGGCGGATGGTCCCGCGGCCGGCACCGCCCTGGTCGAGGCGCCGCCCGAAGTCGCGCTACTCGCCCGGCTGCGCACCGACCCGGGGTGGATCCCCACCCTGTCCATGGTCGCTGTCGAGCGCGAGACCGTGGTCGGGCATGTCTGCGTCACCCGGGCCACAGTGGGGCCGTTCCCGGTCCTGGCACTGGGCCCCCTCGGGGTCCTCCCCGACCTGCAGAGCCGCGGCGTGGGCTCGGCGCTGATGCACGCCGTGCTCGGCGCCGCGGACGCCCTGGACGAACCGCTCGTCGGTCTGCTCGGCAGCCTCGACTACTACCCCCGGTTCGGCTTCCAACCGGCCGAGCGGCTGGGCCTGGCCCCCGACCGGTCCGAATGGGCGAGCCACTTCCAGATCCGGCCGTTGAGCGCCTACGACTCCCAAATAGTCGGCGAATTCCATTACGCCGAACCCTTCTACGAGTTGTAACCACATCCGCCCGCCCCGGCCGCCGGCCGCAACCGCGGAGTCGCGCTGTTCTGCCGAGGGGCCAACTGTCAGGATGACCTCATGGTTTCCGCAGCTGCCACCCGCGACGGCCGGCAATACGTACTCACCCTGGGCTGTCCCGACCGCCCCGGCATCATTGCCGCCATCACCTCGTTCATCGCCGGATTCGGGGGCTCCATCGTGGAAGCCGGCTACCACTCCGATCTGGAGACGGGCTGGTTCTTCACCAGACAGTCCATCAAGGCCTCGACCGTGCCGTTCGGGGTAGAAGAGTTGCGCGGCCGCTTCGAACAGGTCGCCGCCGATCTCGGCCCGGAGACCGAATGGCAGGTCCATGATTCGGGTGTGCGCCGCCGCGCGGTGCTGCTGGTGAGCAAGGAGGGGCACTGCCTGCACGACCTGCTCGGCCGCGCGACCTCGGGAGAACTTCCGGCCACCATCGAGGCCGTAATCGGCAACCACCTCGATCTCGCGGCGATCACCGAGGCACACGGCATCCCGTTCCATCATGTGCCGTTCCCGAAGGATCCGGCCGAACGCGGACCGGCCTTCGAGCGGGTCCGCGAACTGGTGGACTCGCATTCCCCCGACGCGGTCGTGCTGGCCCGGTTCATGCAGGTCCTACCCGAGCGACTGTGCGAACACTGGGCGGGCCGGGCCATCAATATCCATCACAGTTTCCTGCCCTCGTTCGTCGGCGCCCGCCCGTACCACCAGGCATTCGTCCGCGGCGTCAAACTGATCGGCGCGACCTGCCACTACGTGACCGCCGAACTGGACGCGGGCCCGATCATCGAACAGGACGTCATTCGTGTCGATCACGCCGACAGCGTGACCGATATGGTTCGCGAGGGCCGCGATATCGAACGGGTCGTGCTGGCCCGCGGCCTGCGCTGGCATCTGGAGAGCCGGGTGCTGGTCCACGGACGCCGCACCGTCGTGTTCTCCTGAGGCGGCTCAGCCGGTGGCTTCGGCCGGTTCGCGCACCGAGGTCAGGACCTGATCGAGGATCGCGTTGAACCGGTCGATCTCCTCCACATTGCCCAGGTGTCCGGTGGGCAGCAGGATGAACTGTACGAGATTGCCGGTCTCCCGGAGCCAGGCGGCGATCTGCTCGGCGTGTACCGCCGGGGTCATATCGTCCGCCGTGCCCGCCACCACTGTGGTCGGCACCGCCAAGTGGCGCGCCGCGTCCCCGAGGTCCATTTCCGCGAGCAGCAACCCGAACTCCGAACGAATCCGGGACCGGCACGAGCGCACGATGTTCATCCCGAACTCGATTGCTTCCGGATCCGCGGCCAGGCTCATGATCTGCCGGGCGAAGAGCCACCGCACCGGGGCCACCGGTGGGAAGACGATGCGGGCACTGAGCCCGTTGCGACCGAGCCAGGCGGGCAGCGGAACCATCCGGTTCAGCAGCGGCAGCCGCCGGTTGAAGAACGGCACCACCGTGGTCTCGGCGACCAGTGAGTGCGGCCCGGTATTGGCCAGCAGGACCGCCGCGGCCTGGTCGACCACCCGCTGCGGATACTTTCCGGCCCATGCCTGCACGGTCATCGCGCCGAGGCTGTGCCCGACCAGCACCGCCTGCTGACCCGGCCGCAGCACCGCGTCGAGTACCGCGCAGAGATCGTCGGCGAGCAGATGGCAGTCCAGCTGGTCCGGTTCGCCGAATTCGCTCTCGCCGTGCCCGCGCAGATCGAAGGCGATCACCTTGTACCGACCGGCGAAGGCGTTGATCTGCGGGTTCCAGTATTCGAGACAGCAGGTCCAGCCGTGGATCAGCACCACCGGCTGGGCGTCGTCCGGCCCGTACGCGTGCACACGGAGACGGGCACCGTCCTCGGCACGCACATCGATGACGCGGTGCTCGGCGCTCGGCGGATTCAACGCGGGATTGCGGTATCCGCCGCGGGTGCGCAGGGCCGCACGGTGCACCTCGAACAGCCCCTCGACCTGCTGGGCGAGAGCGGTGAGGGCGTTCGGCATCGTCGCACGCATCAGACACACTCCTTTGTGTTACCGATTGACACAGTAACGCCTGGAGTCAGCGCACGCCAGCATGCACATCGCGGTTCGACAGAATCTCACCGTGCCGACCGGTCCGATACGCGAATCTAGGGACAGGTCACAGAGACAGATCGGGCAGCCGCGGCTCCCGCGACCGTCTTCACCAGCGCGGGCCGCGCTGGACCTCGTCCACCTTCGGCCGCACATCGGCCAGGTAGATACCGGTCGCGATGATGGCGATGAACGCCAGCAGTCCCAGGCCGGGCCAGCTCACCAGCATCAGCAGGATCGCCACCCCGAGGATGCCCAGCCAGAGGGGCTTGGTCAGTTTGTCGACCGCGGTGAACGCGTCGGAACGCTGGCGCACGGCGTGCACGAGCGCGAAAACAGTCGCGCTTGTCGCCAGCAGCCACAGCGCGACCATGATCAACCCGGTCAAGCCATACACCTTGTCCACCCCACCATGATAAGAGCAGCGCCCCCGCGCACTGCATGTGCACGGGGGCGCTTCACCAAAATTGCCAGGTCAGGGCTTCTTCGGCGCGGCCTTCTTGGCGGGCGCGGCCTTTTTCGCGGCCGGAGCCTTCTTCGCGGCGGGGGCCTTCTGCACCGGCGGGGTGGGCGTGGGGGTGGGGGCCACCTCGGGCACGGGCTCGGGCGCGATTTCCGGCGCGACCTCGAACACCTCGGCGTCGAGCACCTCCGGCGCGGCCGGAGCAGCCGCCTCGGCGGCCGGCGCGGCGGTCGGCTCCGATTCGGTCCTGGCGCGACCGATCAACCCGTTCACCCGGCCGAGCACCTCCTCGGCCCGGACGCTGGCGTCCTTGTACAGGGTCTCCACCCGGCCGACCTGCTCCTCGACCAGGTGGTTGGCGCGCAGCCGCTCGACGGTCTCCTCACCGCGCACCGCCAGATCCGCGTAGAGGTCGATCACCTGGCGGTAGTACTGCTCGGCGAGCTTGCGCAGTTCCTCGGTGGTGAACTTCTCGCGCAGCTCGGCCAGGTCCTCCGGCAGCTCCGAGGGCAGCTCGGACAACCGGGCACGGATCTGCTCGAACTGGGTCTGCACATCGGCAGGCAACCCGGCGAAGCGCTCACGGGCCTCTTCGACCCGGACCCGGCCGTTGACATCGGTCGCACGCTCACGGACCTGGGTCACCGCGTCCACAACCGCGGCGTAAACCGCGTCCGTGGCGCCGACGGTGGCGAAGAGTGGTTTGGCAGTGGTGTACTTCTCGGTCATTTATCGTTCTCCTGGCGTGGAGCATCGGTTGTCGGGTGTGGAACAACACTGTCCCGGGGAATCGCTTCCTCCGGCCCGTTCTCCCGGCGGAACGATTCGTATATATCCAGGAGCACCTGTTTCTGCCGCTCACTGATCACGGAATCGGCGAGCACGGCGTCCCGGACGGGACTGTGCGGCCGCTGCTCGAGGTAGCCGGCGCGCACATACAACACCTCCGAAGAAACCCGCAGGGCCTTGGCGATCTGCGTCAGCACTTCGGCGGAGGGGTTACGCAATCCGCGCTCGATCTGGCTGAGATACGGGTTGCTCACCCCCGCCAGCTGGGCGAGCTGACGCAACGAAACCTGCGCGGCTTCACGCTGCGCCCTGATGAATCCTCCGATGTCCTGCGCCGCGTTGACCACGCGGGTTGCCTTGTCGCCGGCGCCGGCAGACGCTGCCGGATCGTCGGTGCGCTGGGCGGAAACCTCGGGACGGTCGGCCATCACTCACCTTCTGGCGTTGTAGATACAACGATAGATCGGGGTGCTAGCAATTGCAAGCACCATGTTAGCAGTGTTGATTTTGCGGCGCCTGCGGCGCCGCGGGGTCGAGGCCCCCGCGCGCCAGCGCGCCAAAACACAGCACCTTCGTGAGTAAGCCCACTTCTCACCTTCACGAGCAACCCCACCCCTCACCTCCACGACGGAGCCCACACCGAACCTCGTAGGCACGCCTGTATCCCGTCGACGCGGTATGCCCCCCTCTCACCTCCACACGCAAGCCCCGCCCCGGCGATGACGGTCGGTCGCGCTCTCCCCCTTCGGTTCCACCCGGCTTTCGCCTCCCTGGTCCCTTTCACACTCACCCCCCGAACATCAGCTGCGAGACCGCATAGATCGCCAACCCCGCCAAACTGCCGACCACGGTGCCGTTGATCCGGATGAACTGCAGGTCACGCCCCACCTGGACCTCGATCTTCTTACTGGCCTCCTCCGCATCCCAGCGGGCGACCGTATCGCTGACGATGGTGGCGATCTCGTCGGCGTAGTTGGCGGCCAGGTAGCGGGCGCCGCGCTCGATCCAGCTGTCGACCTTGGCTCGGGTCTCGGTGTCGTCGCGCAAACGTTCGCCCAGCTGCTGCACGTTTTCGGCGACCTTGCGGCGCAGGGTGCTGTTCGGGTCGTCGGCGGATTCGAGGATCAGGCGTTTGGCCGCCCGCCAGGTCGCCTCGGCGAGGCCGGTGATCTCCTCCCGACCCATGATCTCGGTTTTGATCCGCTCGGCCTTGGCGATCATCGTCTCGTCGTACTGCAGATCGTTTGCGAAATCCTCCAGGAAGCGGTTGGCGGCCAGCCGGACCTCGTGATCGGGGGTGGAGCGCACCTTCCAGGTGAACTCGACCAGCTCCCGGTACACCTTCTCCGACAGCAGGACGTTCACGAACTTCGGCGCCCACTGCGGCGCCTCACCGTTGACGATCCGGTCGATTGTCTCCTGGCTGCCGAGCGCCCACTGGTGGGCGCGTTCGGCGAGCAGATCCAGCAGCGGCAGCTGCCGGTTGTCGGCCAGCAGCTCGGCGAGGACTCGGCCGATCGGCGGACCCCACAGCGGTTCGGCGATCCGTTTCACGATGGTGTTGTCGATGATTTGTTCGACATCCTCGTCGCGCAGCACCCCCACGACCGCGCGCAGAATCGTCGAACTCTCGTCGGCCACCCGGGCCGCGTTACCGGGCGCGGCCATCCAGCGCCCGATCCGCCACGGGATCTGCGCGGAGTTCACCTTCGCGGTGACCACCTCCGGGGACAGGAAGTTGGTGCCCACGAAGTCGCCGAGGCTGGCCCCGAGCTGATCCTTCTTCCGGCGGATGATCGCGGTGTGCGGGATCGGCAATCCCAGCGGATGCCGGAACAGCGCCGTCACCGCGAACCAGTCGGCCAGCGCACCGACCATCCCCGCCTCGGCGGCCGCCCGCACATACCCGACCCAGTCGCCGGCGCCGCCGCGCGACTCCAGCCACCGGCACACCAGGTAGATCACCGTGGCTACGGCCAGCAGGCCGGTGGCGACCGCTTTCATCCGCCACAGGTCACGTCGTTTGGCCGCGTCATCGGTGAGGGTTGCGAACACACCCGGCGGTTCCGCCTGCCCGCCGGGGGCGGTCGTCCCGGGAGCGGAATCGAGCACCGCACTACTACCGGTCGGTTTCTGCATACTCCCCATTCTGCTGTGTTTATTTGCGGCGCCTTCGGCGGCGCGGGGTCGAGGCCCCCTCGGTCCCGCCGTTCAGGCCTCGAGACTCGGGCCTTCGGCGCATGCAATGTGCGGTGGGCCATCCATAGAGTGCGACCATTGAGCACCTCCGGCCAAGGGCGGGACGGGCCTCGACCCGCTGAGGGCCTCGCTGGACTCGGCACCGATGGAACCGACCGGAAAGCCGGTGCGGAAATGTGCTCGAAGGAGCGCGGACAGGTGCCGGGCGGTCGATCTCCGGATGACTGCCGCACGCGACCGGCCGACGGGTGGGAGGTGTTCTGGTCGCCCTGATTGCGCCGATGGCAGAGCGCACACCGCAACGGCCCCGTCCGTACGCAGGCGGCCGACCGCGTACGCCCGCCGGCCTCGCACGGGGGGTGTGGGATCTGCCGCACAGGCACCAAACGAACCATCTGGGCAGGGATGGGGCCTAGAGTGGAACGCACGTGAACCGTCCGGACCGAGGAGCCCCACGCTGTCCACCGAAGACCTGCTCGATATCGGGACATCCGCCGATCGATCGGCGCCGGTGCGTACCCCGCGGACCGACGGGCGCAAGCGGCGCTGGCGCCAGCACAAGATCGACCGCCGCGAGGAGCTCGTCGACGGCACGCTGGCCGCGGTGCGCACCCGCGGCGGGAGTGCCGGCATGGACGAGATCGCCGCCGAGATCGGTGTGTCCAAAACCGTCCTCTACCGCTATTTCTCCGATAAGAACGACCTGGTCAACGCCGCGATGCAGCGGTTCATCGAGATCACCCTGATGCCGCGCGTCTACGGCGCGATCAGCCTCGATGCCGACGAGTATCAGCTGGTGCGGTCGGCGCTGGCCGAATATGTGGGCGCGGTCGACGAGGATCCCGAGGTGTACCGGTTCATCATGGGCACCGGTTCGGGCGATCCGTCGTCGCTGGCCGATTTCGAGAGGCTGTTCGCGGAGGTCGTCGCGGCCGCCATCACCGAGCGCGGCAGTGCCCGTGGTATCGAGACCGAAGGGGTGATGCTGTGGTCCTATGTGCTGGTCGGCGGCATCCAGCTCGCGACCCACTGGTGGACCACCCATAAGACACTGCCCCGGGAAGAGGTCATCGACTACCTCACGATGATGGTGTGGAGTGCCATCGAGGGAATGGCGCGCGCGGGTGGTTCGCGGACCAAGTTCGCCGAACAGGAACATGTGCTGCCCCCGGTCTCCCCCGACGACCAGGCCGTCTGAGTCGGCGCACTCGCCTGGCTCGACAACCCGGCCGGGTTGGCTAGTCTGATTGCCGTGCGGTGACGAGGGACCGGCTGTGTTCTTCTGTCGTCGTAGGCGCGGCGTCGGCACCAACGGAGGTTCCTCGATGGCGAAACAAGTGCCGACATCCCGGCTGGCCCGCGGCAGCAAGCTGGGTGCGGTGGCGGCCGGCTCGATGATGCGCAAACAACGCGCCCGGCTCTCGATGCGCGGCCGGTCCGAGGCGGTGCGGGCCCGGATGGCCGAGGAGTCGATCCTGCGCAGTACCGAACAGCTGGTCATGGTGCTGGGCACCATGAAGGGCGTGGCCATGAAACTGGGCCAGATGATGTCGGTACTCGACCTGGACCTGGTACCGCCGGAGCATCGGGAACGGTTCCAGAAACGGCTCGCGGTCCTGCGCAATGCCGCGCCCTCGGTGTCCTTCGAGGCCATGCGCGCGGTGATCGAAGAGGACTACGGGCAGCCGCTGGACGCGGTATTCGCCGAATTCGAGCCCGAGGCCATCGCGGCGGCCTCCATCGGGCAGGTCTACCTCGCCCGCTTGCACGACGGCCGCCAGGTAGCGGTGAAGGTGCAGTATCCGGGCATCGATGCGGCGGTCCGGGCGGATCTGAAGAATCTGAACATGTTCCGGCGGGTCCTGCAGTCGGCGATGCCGTGGGTCACCCCGGCGGTTCTCGACGAACTGCGGCTGAACATGGAAGCCGAACTCGACTATCACATCGAGGCCGAAACCCAGCGCGATATCGCGCAGCTCTACGCCGATCACCCGTTCGTCGTGGTCCCGCGGCCGGTCCTCGACCACAGCACCAGACGGGTGCTGGTCACCGAGTATCTGGCCGGGACGGCGTTCGAGGACATCCGCCGGATGCCGCGGGCCGAGCGTGACCGGGTCGGCGAGATCATTTATCGCTTCTATGTGGGATCGCTGTTCAATTTCAACGAGTTCTGCGGCGACCCGCACCCGGGTAATGTGCTGCTCGCCGCGGACGGCCGGGTCGGGTTCCTCGATTTCGGACTGTTCAACCGGATGGATCCCGAACATGTCCGGTTCGAGGCGATCTGTCTGTGCGCGGCCGCCGAGGACCGTGGCGCGGATCTGCGTGAGCTGATGATCCAGCGCGGGGTCATCGATTCGGCGGACGAGATCGGGGTCGAGGAATGCCTGGAGTATGTGCTCTCGGCCTCGGAATGGTGCCTGGTGGACCAGGAACTCACCATCACCCCGGAACTGGCCAGCGGCGCGTTTCTGCTGGCAGTGGACCCGCGGTCCAGTGAGTTCTCCGGGATGAAACAACAGAATCTGCCGCCGGAGCATCTGTTCTCGCGGCGGGCCGATTTCCTGACCTTCGGCATGCTGGGTCAGCTCGAGGCGACCGCCAATTGGCATCGCATCGCCCGGGAATGGTTGTACGGCGACGAGCCGGTCACCGAACTCGGGCGCCTCCACCGACAGTGGCTGGCCGGGCGCCGGCCGGCCAAACGCGGTAAGCGGCGTACGGGTTAGCGCCGCGGCACCGGACATATCCAAGGGGTTCTATCCATGACCGACACTCGCGAATTCGACCTGATCGTCTTCGGCGCCACCGGCTTCGTCGGCAAGCTCACCGCCGGATACCTGCTGGGCGCGGCACCGGCCGGGGCGCGGATCGCGCTGGCCGGACGTTCGGCGGACAAACTCGCCGCGGTCCGCGACGAGATCGGCGCCGCCGACTGGGGTCTGGTGGTGGCCGATACCACCGATCAGGAGTCGATGGACGCCCTCGCCGCGCGCACGACCGCGGTCATCACCACGGTCGGCCCGTATCTGCGCTATGGGATGCCGATGGTCGCGGCCTGCGCGAAGGCCGGTACCCACTACGCGGACCTCACCGGTGAACCGCTGTTCATCCGCGACGCCATCGATACCCACCACGACGAGGCCACGCACACGGGCGCCAAGATCGTGAACTCGTGCGGCTACGACTCGGTCCCTTCGGATCTGAGCGTCTATCAGCTCTATCGGCGGTCGGTCGCGGACAATACCGGCGAGCTCGGCGACACCACCCTGGTCGCGACCCTGCGCGGCGGGGTCAGCGGCGGCACCATCGATTCCGGCCGGGCGATGATGGAGGCGGTCGCGGCGGACAGATCGAAGGGCGCGATACTCGGCCATCCCTATTCACTGAGCCCCGACAGATCCATGGATCCCGAGGTGGGCCGCCAGTCCGACCTCACCCTGCAGCGGGGACGCGAAATCGACCCGAGTCTGGACGGCTGGGTCGGCACCTTCGTCATGGCCTCGCACAACACCAAGATCGTCCGCCGGAGCAACGGCCTGCTCGGCTGGGTGTACGGCAAGAACTTCCGCTACCGCGAGACCATGGGCGCCGGGAACTCGGCCCTGGCGCCGGTGATCGCGGCGGGTATCTCCGGCGGTGTCGTCGCCGGGATGGCGGTCGGCGGTCTGCTGTCCCGGTTCGGCGCCGGTCGCGCGGTGCTCGACCGGGTGCTGCCCGCGCCGGGCACCGGCCCGAGCGAGGCCACCCGGGAGAGCGGCTGGTTCCGCATGCGCACCTACACCCGCACCTCTTCCGGTGCCCGGTATCGCGCCGATTTCGCCGGTCTCGGTGACCCCGGATACAAGGCGACGGCGGTCATGCTCGGCGAGAGCGGCCTCGCACTGGCCTTCGACGACAAGCCCGGGCTCGCCGGTGTGCTGACGCCCGCCGCGGCCATGGGCGACGCGCTGACCGCACGGTTGCGCGCGGCCGGGATGACGATCGATGTCGAGCAGCTGGGATGAACCTCGCTCGGCGCACCATGAACGCCCCGGCGCTGGCGGCGGTGTACGAAAGGGTCTGGCGGCCCACGGTGTTCTATCTGGCCACCGGCCGCACCACCGCCGCCGATCGCCGGTTCGCGGTGGAGTCGCTGCACCTCGACAGGTCGCGACGCGTCCTGGATATCGCGTGCGGGCCCGGTAATTTCACCCATTTCCTGAGCGAGCACGTACCGGCCGACGGGTATGTCACGGGGATCGACTATTCGCCGCCCATGCTGGCGCGCGCCCGCGCCGACAATGCCGGGCCGCGCGCCGGATACGTACGCGGCGATGCGCGCTATCTGCCGTTCGCCGACGAGACCTTCGACGCGGTCTGCTGTTTCGGCGCGTTGTACCTCATCCCCGACCCGCTGGTCGCGGCGCGGGAGATGATCCGCGTGCTGGCGCCCGGCGGCCGGATCGCCGTCACCACCAGCCATCGCCCGGACAACCCGGTCGGCGAATTGACCCGGCTCACCGCGGGAGTGAGCGGACTGCGCATGTTCGGCGGCCGGACCTTCCCGGAGCTGTTCGCGACGGCCGGGTTGGTCGATATCGACCAATCGGTCCACCGCTTCTTCCAGTACGTGACCGCCACCCGCCCGGCCGCTGTGGGGAACGACGCCGGCCGACCGGCGTCGTCCGGCGTCTGACGGATTCCGCGCGAGAAATGCTCGACCCGTTGCCACCCCTCGATACACTGCTGCCCGCGGCCTGTCACGCGTGCGCCAATTCACAGCCGAATCGCTATGACCGGCGGGTTTTCCCCCGCGTACGCGGCTACTCGTCGGTAGAGTCACCTGGCGTACCCACGGGCCGGAAGGGGGATTCCAGATGTCGGTACCGGAGGTGGGGCAGAGCGCGGCGCGGCAGCTCTACACAGCGGCCACGGCCGGGGGCGAAAACTCCTTCACCCTCGCCGAGGACGTCGCGCTGCGCCTGGCCCAGGCCTGCGACACCCTGGTCGCAGATCTCGAAGCGGCGCGGGACGGCGGCCACCGCATCGCCGAAAACCACGGCACCGCCGGTTTTCCCGATCTGCCCACCGGGCACGCCCTCGCCGCGGGCTTCCGTGGTAAGGCGGTGCAGTACTTGGAAACCCTCACCGCGCTCCAGGAGACGGCACTCTGCTTCAAAGCCGCCTATCTCGCCGCCGGCGGCCGGCTCGCCGAGGCCGATCTCGCCCACCGCGCCGCCCTCGCCGTGGTGGCGGCACATCCCGGCCTCGGCCCCGACCGCCACGACGAGGACGGCCATGGCTGAACCTGCCGGCACCGATCCGCCCTACGCGCCCGAACGCGAATCTTTCGGCAGTTTCACCCATCAGGAGATCTGGGACCGCGTGCACGCGGTCCTCGATCCCGGTGCGCTCGCCGCCGCCGCCGCGGCGTGGCAGTCGAACGCGGACGCCGTGGCGGAGGCCTTCGCCGTGTTCACCGACACCACCCGTCGCGAATTCGAGCGCTGGTCGGGGCATTCGGCGAACGCGGCCCGGCAGGCGACACGGGAGTTCCTCGCCCGCGGTGACGAAACCCATGAGGCGTGCCGCGCACTTCAGCGCCTGATGGAGGGCAATACCGAAGCGGCACAGACATTGCGGTCCGCGCTGGCCCCGCCGCAACCCTATCGGCCGCTCGACGATCCGGCGGCCGAGGCCGTACACGGTGGCCGCCGCCGGATGGACCACGATATCGCCGCCGCCGCGGCCGCCGCCGATGCGCAGGACGCGATGAACAGCATCTACAACCCCACCCTCCCGGCTTCCGGCGACCGGGTACCCCGGTTCCCCGGCACATCCACCGGCACCGGCGGCGGGAGCCCGCGCCGGTGAAGTGGATCCTGACCCCGGACGAGTTCAGTTACGTCTGGGCCAATGAGACAAGCCTGGACCGCCGGCCCTACCCGGTGAACCTGGCCCCGGCCAGCGCCGTGCGCACCGCATCCGAACTGGATGCGCTGCGATTACCACAGCGGTTCGCCAGACAGGCCGACCCGGATCTGGCAGCCGCGCTCATGCTCTGCGCCCGCCCGGACGCCACCGCAGTCACGATTTCCGGAGAGCGCCCGGCGCTCATCCGCAACGGCGACCAGCCGCATACCGAGCAGATCCTCGGCTTCGCCGCCGTTATCGATCATCATGCCGCCGTCCTGCACGCCACCGCCACGAAGGTCACCGTTCACATGTGCCATGCCCGGGACCTCGGGGGCCGGCTGGTCCAGCTGATCGGTTCCGCCCGGCCCGGCACCCACGGCCCGTTCCACCAGCCCCAGGACGCGGTACTCACCGACGCCCCCCTGTCCACCTGCGACGGAGACGGAGATGCCGCCCGCTTTCGTGCGGCGCTGCGCGAACCCGTCGACGCCCGCGGTTTCATCACCGTCACGGTCGCGCCGGACGAGCCCATGTCACCACCCACGCTGCACCGCAGCTGGCTCGATATCCGTGACGACGGCCGCTATCTGCTCACCACCGCCGATGTACTGACCCTCGCACCGGTCAGCGATGCCGAGTTCGCCGACAACCTGCAGAGCCTGGCCCGCATCCGCGGCAGCACTCCCGGACTGTGATAGGTCTGTCCGATGTCCGAGCTATGGAAAACCCCCGCGAGCCGGGCCCTGCGCGCCGACGGCCTGCGTATCGCCGATATCGATACCTCCGCCCGGCCCGGGTTCCGCGGTCGCAAGAAGGACGGCGAAGCGCTGCTGGCCGAACGCGGCGAGGTACTGGCCGGTTTGCAGGAGAAGCTCTACGCCAACGGCCGCTCCGGTGACAATCGCAGCGTGCTGTTGGTCCTGCAGGGTATGGATACCGCCGGCAAGGGTGGAATCGTGCGCCATGTCGTCGGCTCGGTGGACCCGCAGGGCGTCGATCACGCCGCATTCGGTGTGCCGACCGAGGAAGAGAAGCGGCACCACTTCCTGTGGCGGATCCGCAAAGCCCTGCCCCGGGGCGGCCAACTCGGGGTGTTCGATCGCTCACATTACGAAGATGTCCTGGTCGCCCGGGTGCACGAGCTCGTACCCGAAGCGGTCTGGCAGCAGCGCTTCACCGAGATCAACGATTTCGAACGGGAGCTGACCGAAGCGGGAACGACACTGGTGAAGGTCGCGATGTTCGTTTCGCTCGACGAACAGAAGAAAAGGCTGCGGGAGCGGCTGGAACGACCGGACAAGTATTGGAAGTTCAGTCCCGGCGATATCGACGAGCGCGCCTATTGGCCCGCCTACCAGCAGGCCTATCAGGATGTGCTGGACCGCACCTCCACCGATTACGCGCCCTGGTACGTGCTGCCCGCCGACGCGAAGTGGTTCTCCCGCCTGGCCGTCACCGAACTGCTGATCGAGGCGTTTCAGAAACTGGACCTGAGCTGGCCGCCGGCGAATTTCGACCCGGCTGCCGAACTGCGCCGGCTCGACACAGCCTGACCGGCGCGGACCGGTGAGTTATGGAAACTCTCAGCAAGCCGGACAATGATGGGCGGTGCGCCGGGCGGCCCGGCGCCCCCCGGCGAACCTACGCGTGGTCGGGGCAGGCGAGGCGAGGAAAGGCGTGGTGAACGCACGGTGAGCAAAAACCCCGGGCGGCCGAATCCGCTGGCGGCGGGTGCGCGCGCGGACCGCAACCGCAAGATCGCGATACAGGTCGGCGTGGCCGCCGTACTGGTCGCGCTGGTCGCCGCGATCGGTATCGGCCTGGCCGTGCGCAACTCCGGTTCCGACGATGTGGGCGCCGTCCCGGCGGTGGCAACCGAGAACGGCGCCATCCGGGTGGGGCAGCCCGACGCGAAGGCGACCGTGCGGATCGTCCCGGATATGCAGTGCCCGGTCTGCAAACAGTTCGAGGCCGACCACGCCGAACTGCTGAGCACATCGGTCGCCGACGGCACCGCCGCGATCGAGTACAACATCGTGGCTTACCTGGACAAGATGTCCAGCACCGAATACTCCACCCGGGCCGCGAACGCCTCCTACTGTGTCGCCGATACCGGTACCGACAAATACCAGGATTGGCTGACGCTGATGTTCCGGCAGCAGCCGCCCGAGGGCGGCGCCGGCCTGACCGACGAGCAGCTCATCGCCATCGCGCAGCAGGCGGGCTATACCGACCCCACCATCGCCGACTGCATCACCGACCGCAAATACGACGGCTTCGTCGGCGCGAAATCCCAGGAATCGTTGGACGAGGGCATCAACGCCACTCCGACTGTTTTGGTCGACGGTGAGAAGGTCGACCTGGCCCTGAAGCAGGACGGGACGGGCTTCGACACCGCGCCGCTGACCGCCGCGATCCAGGCGGCTGCGGGCCGGTGACCCGGACTTCGCCGCCTGCCGCCTGGACACTGCTGCTGTGCGGTCTGGCCGGCTGGATCGCCGCATTCGTCCTGCTGGTCGAAGACTTCAAACTGCTCAGCGAACCCGGCTACATCCCCTCGTGCAGCTTGAACCCGGTGCTGTCCTGCGGTTCGGTGATGGCCACCGATCAGGCGGCGGTCCTGGGCTTCCCGAACCCGATCATCGGACTGGCCGGGTTCTCGGTGGTGGTGACGCTCGGTGTGCTCTCGGTCGCGGGAGTGGTGCTGCCCCGCTGGATCTGGACCGGTCTGTGGCTGGGGACGGTCGCCGGAACACTGTTCATCTGCTGGCTGATCTTCCAGAGCCTGTACCGCATCAATGCGCTGTGCCCCTACTGCATGGTGGTGTGGGCCATCATCACGCCGCTGCTCGCCGTACTCACCGAACAGCTGTGGGGTAACGACCGGGGTCCGCTGCGGGTGGTCGCGGAATGGCGCTGGACCTTCGTCGCGGTCTTCTACGCCGTGGTGCTGGTGCTGGTGTTCCTGCGCTTCCAGGACTACTGGCTGTCGCTGTTCTGATCGGCGTCGCCGGCTCGCCTAACCCGGTGTGCCGGCGACGAGCCGCACCGCCACGAAACGTTCGCTGCCGTCGGGTGCCCGCACGCCCAGCCGCACCGTTTCGGCCGGTTTGCGGGTGTCGATCGCCGCGCGCAGGGCGCGCGCACTCGTGATGGCGTGACCGTCCAGCGAGATGATGATCTCCCCGGCCACCAGGCCCGCCACCTGCGCGGGCAGACCGTGGATCGCCATATCGACACGGGCGCCGTGCGGTCGCGCGTCGGAGATCAGTACCCCCAGGGTGGCGGTGGGACCGATGTGCACGGAGTCGGTGGGCGTGCCGGACCGGATCTGCCGCACGATCCGCATGGCGGCGTCGATGGGCACCGCGTAACCGTTGGGTGGGTCCTCGGCCGAGCCGGGTGGTGGGTCCCGATTGCCGGAGGCCGCGGCGATCACCCCGACTACCGCGCCGGTGGAATCGGTCACCGCCCCACCGGACTGGCCCGCGCTGACCGCCGCCTCGATCTCCAGCATTCCGGTCAGTGCCTGCCGGGACAGGTCCTGCTGGTTCAGGGCCATGATCGTGCTGTCCAGATCGCTGATCTCCCCGGTGACCGCGGTGGCCGTACCGCTGCCGCCGGCATTACCGATGGCCAGGACCTCGTCCCGTACCCGCAGCCCGGCCGAACTGCCGATTCGCGCGGCGGCCAGCCCGCGCGCCCCCGCAAGGGAGAGCAGGGCGATATCGGCGTGGGCGTCGTAGCCGAGTACCTCGGCGGTGTACACGGCACCGTCGGAGACGCGGCTGACCCGGACCGTCTTCGCGCCCTTCACGACATGGTGGCTGGTGAGCACCTGTCCTTCTCCGGTGAGGACTATTCCGGACCCGGCCGCCGCGGCGCCGAACGGACGGGCGGCAGCGGTGATATTGACCAGTACCGGGGAGATACCGCGTGTCACCTCGCTCGCGTTCAGCGGGGGCCGCGGCGCGAGTCGGACGGGTGTGGCGACGACACTGCGGCCGGGCTGCGCCGGCCCGGGTAGTTCGCCCCGGTAGCCGAAGAGGGCCCCGAGGGCCAGCACCGCGGCGAAGACGGTAACGAGCACGCGGCCCCCGCCGGTGGGCCCGCGGGAGCCGGCGCTCTGCCACTGGTTGTCCAAGGAGCCTCCCGCTGCCGCAGCCGATCACGACCATTGTCGCCCGGATCAACGCGCGACAGTCGAGTTTCTTCCCCTTGCCGCAAGTTATCCACAGGCATCCCCAGTTATCCACAGGCCGGCGCGGGCCTGGGAAACACCGACCCGGATACCTGTTGATTCGTTACCACCGGCCCGTCTGGGTCACATCCGTGTCACATCCCCGCGGCGGCCTTTTACACCGTCCGGGCGAAAACCGCCCCGGATGTCGGCGTCTGCCCGCGCGAACCGGCCGACCGGCGCGATCGGAAATACGACCCGTTCGTTATCCGGCGGAAACCGAATCAATAGAATTCCGTATCCCGGGCCTCGTCACCAGGAAATCCATCCACAGCCGCTCGGCCTTCATCCACACCGCGGAGCTCGGTTTTCCACAGCCTTCTCCACAGTGTGGATAATCGGCGGGTACGAGCCGGATCCCTTTGTTCGACGGTGACCGATTATTCGACGGCGACCGATCGAATCGACTTCGCGGACCCGGAATCCGCCGGCTCCCGCCGACGGAAACACTCAGATGGTCGCGGTATCGATGACGAACCGATACCGCACATCACTGGCCACCACCCGCTCGTACGCGCTGTCGATCTCGTCCGCGGAAATCAACTCGATTTCCGCACCGATTCCGTGCTCGGCGCAGAAATTCAACATCTCCTGTGTTTGCTCGATACCGCCGATCATCGAACCCGAGAGCGAACGCCGCCGTCCGGCCAGCACCCGGGCCTGGACCTGGAGCGGGGCTTCCGGCAACCCCAGCACGACCAGCGTCCCGTCCAGCCGCAGCAACTTCATGTAGTCGTTGATCGGCAGATCCGCGGATACGGTGTTGATGACGAGATCGAAGCTGCTGCGCAACTCCCGGAACACCTGGGCATCGCTGGTGGCGTAGTAGTGGTGCGCGCCGAATCGCTTTCCGTCGTCCTGTTTGCTCAGCGAATGGCTGAGCACCGTCACCTCGGCGCCCAGCGCGGCAGCGATTTTCACACCGATATGGCCGAGCCCGCCCATTCCGATGATCGCGACCTTTTTCCCGGGTCCCGCACCCCATTGTCGTAAAGGCGAATACAGGGTGATTCCGGCGCACAACAGCGGCGCGGCCACCGACAGATCGATTCCCTCCGGGATGGCGACCACGAAGTTCTCGGTTACCACGATCCGGGTGGCGTATCCACCCATGGTGTGCCCGCCCGGCTGCACCTCCTCCGGCACCCGGGAGTTGTAGGTCATCACCGCGCCGCGGGTACAGAACTGCTCCTCGCCCACCAGACACGGCTCGCACACTCCGCAGGAGTCCACCATGCAGCCGACACCCACCCGGTCGCCCACCCGGTGGCGGCTCACCGCCGACCCCACAGCAGCGACGGTCCCCGCGATCTCGTGCCCCGGCACACATGGATAGGCCGCACCACCCCACTCGTTACGGGCGGTGTGGATATCGGAATGGCAGATCCCGGCATACGCGATATCGATCAGGACATCATCGGGCCCGAGCTCCCGGCGCTCGATGGTGACCTTCTCGAACGCGGCGTCGGGGTTGGCCATCGCATAGGCGGCCACAGCAGTACTCATGCGTCCATGCCTACCGGCGCATACCGGATTTGCCAAGGCAGTGTGATTTTCGGCGCCGGCCGCGAAGGCAGGGTCTAGGCCTGCTCGTGAAGGTGCTGTGTTTTTTGGCGGCGCCTGCGGCGGCGCGGGGTTGAGGCCCCCTTGGTCTCGCCGTTTCGGCCTCGAGACTCGAGCCTTCGGCTCATGCGATGTGCGGTGGGCCGTCCATAGAGGGCGTCCTTTGAGCACCTTCGGCCAAGGGGCGAGACGGGCCTCAACCCTTGGAGGTGTCTCGTAAAACTCGACGCATGCGGGTTGCGTCGACATTCGATGTCCAGGTCCGATGCATACGGTTGCGCCGGCATTCGATGATCGCTTCCGCAGGTGGAGTTCGGGTGCGGACGCGGCAGAAGTAGGCCACTCGTTATCCACCCGCTGCCGGTTGTCTTGGAGACCGTGCGGAGGACATGAGGCGAGGTATGCGGCCCCGTTCCCGAGGGATGCACAGAGTTCTGCGCTTACTCCGGGGCGGGATCGAGGTCCTGTTCGGCTTCCAGGCGACGGCGGACGCGGCGGGCGGCGGCGACCATATTGCGGAGGGCGGGATCGAGCTGCCAGTGGTGGCGGGTCTTGAGGCCGCCGTCCGGGTTCGCCCAGAGCCGGTCCGGGCCGACCGCCGCGGCAGCCGCGGTGAGCAGCTCGTCCAGTTCGTCGATATCCGGGATCCGGGCCGAACGGCTCTCGTACACGCCCGGACCGACCCCGTGACTGAGTCCGTGGCCGGAGGCGTAGTCCTCCTCCAGCGCTTTCAGCACCCACTCGATGGACCGGGTGGCGACGATCGCGGTGACGTCGGCGTCGAGCTGTTCGATGGCTCGGACGATCTCGGTGCGGCCCGAGTAGGGGATATGGGTGTGGATCTGGGTACTGGGTGCCACACCGGACGTCGCGAGCCGGAAGGCCCCGATCGCCCAGCGCAGGTATTCGGCGCGGCCTTCGGGCCGGGCCGGCCACAGCTCCCGCAGCGCCGGCTCGTCGACCTGGATGATGCCGATACCGGCGCGTTCCAGGTCCACGACTTCGTCGCGGATCGCCAGCGCCACCTGGTCGGCTGTCTCGTAGAGCGGCTGGTCCTGCCGGACGAACGAACGCGCCACCATGGTGATGGGCCCGGTGACCATGCCCTTCACCGGTTTGTCGGTCAGCGATTGGGCATAGGTGATCCACTCCACCGACATCGGAGCCGGCCGCGACACGTCGCCGTAGATGATCGGCGGACGCACACAGCGCGATCCGTACACCTGCACCCAGCCGAAATGCGTGGTGGCGAAACCATCCAGCAATTCGGCGAAATACTGGATCATGTCGTTGCGCTCGTGCTCGCCGTGCACCAGCACATCGAGACCGATATCTTCCTGCAACGCGATGGTGGCGGCGATCTCCGCCTCGATCTTCTTGCGGTATTCGTCGTAGGACAACCGGCCCTCACCCAGCTGGTGGCGGGCCTGCCGGGCTTCGACGCTCTGCGGATACGACCCCAGCGTGGTGGCGGGCACCGGCGGCAGCTGCAATTTGTCCTGTTGCGCGGCCCGGCGCTCGGCGTAGGGTGCGCGTTCGCGCATCTGCGGGGTGATCGCGTAGACCCGCTGGCGCACCGCGTGTTTCTGTTTGAAATGCACTTCGCCGGGGCGTTTACGCCATTTGTCCGAGGGACCCTCGGTGAGCGCTTTGGCCAGTGCGACGACCTCGCCGACTTTCTGTTTCGCGAAAGCGAGCCGATCGGCCACATTCCCGTCGATATCGTATTCGGCGAGCACGTCGTAGGGCACGTGCAGCAGCGTGGTCCCGGTGGAGACCACCAGGTCCGGGCACACCTTGGCAAGTTCGTTCAGGTATTCCAGGGTGACATAGCGGTCGGCCCGCCACACATTCGTGCCACTGATGACACCCGCGTAGAGCCGTTTGCGGCGGATGCCCGGGATCTGCGCCAGGTCTTCGGGCCGGACCCGGTAGGACGCCAGATCGAGGCCGATCGCCTCCACCCCGGTACCGGCGAGAATGCGCAGCGCCTCCCCGAAATCGCCGTACTGTCCGGTGACCAGGATGCGCGGCCGCAGCGGCGCCTTGGACAGCCGGTCGTAGACACGGGCGAAAGCAGCGAGTTCGGCGGCCGAACGTTCGGCGGTGAAACAGGGTTCGTCCAGCTGCACACAGGTTGCGCCGCGCCGCGCCAGGATCTCGAACAACTGCTCGTAGACCGGGAGCAGCCGATCCAGCAGATCGATGGTGTCGAACCCGGCCGATTCACCGGGCACACTGCCCGCCTTGGACAGCAGCAGCAGCGACACCGGTCCCAGCACCACCGGCCGCTGCTCGATGCCCACCGCCATCGCCCGGTCCCATTCGTCCAGCAGCGCCTCGGCGTGCAGGGAGAATTCCGTATCGGCATCCAGCTCCGGCTGCCGGTAGTGGTAGTTGGTACCGAAGAAACGCACCAATTCCAGCGGCGGTAGATCGGGCCGGCCGCGCGCCATCAGGAAATAGAAATCCAGTGGGTCCAGATCGGCGCGGTATTCGGCGAAACGGGACGGGAACGCACCGAAGAGCAGCGCGTTGTCGAGCACATGGTCGTAGAAGGAAAAGGTGTTCCCGGGGACCTGGGTGAGTCCGGTGGCGGCGAGCTCGTTGAACTGCTGCTCCTGAATATCGCGTCCGACCGCGCGCAGCTCTTCGCGGGTGATGGCTCGACGCCAGTACGCCTCGAGCGCACGCTTGAGCTCCCGGTGCGGACCGATCCGCGGATACCCGAGCACACTCGAGCCGAACCCTTCACCGACGTTGACCATTGCCGACCTCCGTGTCTCTTTGCCCCGCCTTCGGCAGGGCGGGTCGGGGCCCTGTTAACCCCGGTTCTTCACTCCGCCGCTCATCTGGTGACCGCCGACTGCCTACGCCTTGTTGTACTGGTAGAAGCCCGCACCGGACTTCTTGCCCAGCAACCCCGCCTCGACCATGCGCATGAGCAGCGGCGGCGCCGAGTACAGCGGCTCCTTGAATTCGCCGTACATCGAGTCGGCGATCGATCTCACCGTATCGAGGCCGACCAGGTCGGTAAGCGCGAGCGGGCCCATGGGATGGGCGCAACCGAGCACCATCGCCTTGTCGACATCCTCCTTGGTGGCGAAACCGGATTCCACCATGCGGATGGCCGAGAGTAGGTACGGCACCAGCAGCGCGTTGACCACGAAGCCGGAGCGGTCCGAGGAACGCACGATCTCCTTACCGAGGACCTCGGCCGCGAACTTCTCGGCCCGCTCGGTGACGGCGCCACTGGTCTTGAGCGTGGTCACCAGTTCGACGAGCGGCAGTACCGGCACCGGGTTGAAGAAGTGCATACCGACGACCCGCTCGGGGTTGTTGGTGGCCACCGCGATCTTCATGATCGGGATGGAGGAGGTGTTGGAGGCCAGTACCGCACCGGGGTCGGTGACCACCTTGTCGAGTTCGGCGAAGATGGAGGTCTTGACCTTCTCGTCCTCCAGGACGGCCTCCACCACGAGCTGCCGGTCGGCGAAATCGCCGAGGTCGGAGGTGAACCGCAGCCGCCAGGCCGCCTGTTCCCGCTCGCGCTCGGTGATCTTGCCGCTGCTCACACCCCGGTCCAGGGACCGCAGAATCCGCGACCGGCCGGCCGCGGCGAGATCCCGGGTCTGTTCGTACACGAGCACATCGACATGCGCGCGAGCGCACACCTCCGCGATACCCGCGCCCATCTGGCCGGCACCGATGACACCGACACGCTGAATCTTCTCGTTCACGTCCCACTCCTGTGTTCGTGGCGCCGCTTCGGCGGCGCGGGGCTGTGTTCATCGGCGCCGCCTCCGGCAGCGCGGGCTCGAAGCCTTCGTAACCCCGTCCGCAACGCCGACCGCTCGGGAAGCAGGTGAGCGCGTGCGGCGGTCGGGTTCGGCGCTTCCGTCTCGACGGAGAGACCGAAGCCCCCTCGCCGGGCTGTTGCGAGGGGGCGGTACACCCCTACCGAGGTAGTGGGTCCGGGATACCCGCCGGAAGACGGAGTACCACGATCGGTCCCGGCGGACTCGGCCCCGTGGGCCCGAGTTCGGCTCGGAGCAGAGACCCCGAGCCGGGGCCGTACTTCCGGCACCATGTCGCGGACGGCCGGCAGACCCGTTCCCCGCGCCGGTTCCGGTAACAACCGGAACCCGGACCGCGGAACACCGATCCTCACCGCAACCACCACCTGGTGCCGAGTCTTACGAGGCCTACAAAGGGTTGAGGCCCGTCTCGTCCCTTGGCCGAAGGTGCTCAAAGGTCGCCCTCTATGGACGGCCCACCGCACATCGCATGAGCCGAAGGCTCGAGTCTCGAGGCCGAAACGGCGAGACCAAGGGGGCCTCGACCCCGCCGCGCGTCAGCGCGGCCTAATGAAACTGTCCCTCTTCGGTGGAGCCCTTCAGCGCCGCCGTCGAGGTGTTGGGGTCGACGGTGGTGGCGATGGTGTCGAAGTAGCCGGCACCGACCTCACGCTGGTGCTTGATGGCGGTGAAGCCACGCTCGGCGGCGGCCTTGAACTCGCGCTCCTGCAGGTCGACGAAGGCGGTCATACCCTCGCGGGCGTAGCCGTAGGCCAGGTCGAACATGCCGTAGTTGAGCGAGTGGAAGCCGGCCAGGGTGATGAACTGGAACTTGAAGCCCATGGCGCCGAGCTCACGCTGGAACTTCGCGATGGTGGCGTCGTCCAGGTGGGCCTTCCAATTGAAGGACGGTGAGCAGTTGTAGGCCAGCAGCTGGTCCGGGAATTCGCTGCGGACGGACTCGGCGAACTTGCGCGCGACCTCGAGGTCCGGCACGCCGGTCTCCATCCAGATGAGGTCGGCGTAGGGAGCGTAGGCCTTGGCGCGCGCGATGCAGGGCTCGATGCCGTTCTTCACTCCGAAGAAGCCTTCGGCGGTGCGGGTGCCGTCGAGGAACTCACGGTCGCGCTCGTCCACATCGGAGGTGATGAGGGTGGCGGCTTCGGCGTCGGTGCGGGCGATGATCACCGAGGGCACCCCGGCGACGTCGGCGGCCAGGCGCGCGGAGGTCAGGGTGCGGATGTGCTGCTGGGTGGGGATGAGCACCTTGCCACCGAGGTGGCCGCATTTCTTCTCCGAGGCCAGCTGGTCTTCCCAGTGCACACCGGCGGCGCCGGCGGCGATCATGGCCTTCTGCAGCTCGTAGGCGTTCAGCGCGCCACCGAAGCCGGCTTCGGCGTCGGCGACGATCGGGGCCAGCCAGTTCTCGACCGAGGTATCGCCCTCGACCTTGGCGATCTCGTCGGCACGCAGCAGCGCGTTGTTGATGCGGCGAACCACGGCGGGCACCGAGTTGGCCGGGTAGAGGCTCTGGTCGGGGTAGGTGTGACCGGACAGGTTCGCGTCACCGGCGACCTGCCAGCCCGACAGGTAGATGGCCTTGAGCCCGGCGCGGACCTGCTGCACCGCCATATTGCCGGTGAGGGCGCCCAGCGAGTTGATGTAGTCCTCGCTGTTCACCAGGTCCCAGAGGATCTCCGAGCCACGCCGCGCGAGGGTGTGCTCTTCGACAACGGTGCCCTGCAGCTTGGAAACCTGCTCGGCGGTGTAGTTGCGGGTGACGCCCTTCCAGCGCGGGTTGGTGTCCCAATCCTGCTGGATTTCCTCGGCGGTCTTCGGGGTGCCGGTGGTCGACATCTTGCGACTCCACTTCCTTGGTCGGTCGGTCCGCCGTGTCCGCGTCGACGATGCGTTTCCGCGTCGCACTGCTGGAACGACGATTTGCAGGCTTGCAATGCCCGGTGGGTGTACTTCCACACCATGGCACACCATCAAAATGCCGTCTACCTGTTGCTTCTGTGAATCTGAGCTAGGATCGGCCATAACTTTGCTAAGCCTGTGAAAGTTGCCAGCGCGTAACCATCGCCCATTCTACTCACCAGTAGCTCTGACATGGGATTTCAGCGTAACGCTTGTACTGTTTGCGAGGGCGGGCATCCGGCACAAACCCACCCGCCCGCGCAAAGGTTTGTGAGGACCTTCATAACTGATGTCGCCTGACTTCAGACGTGACACGCGACCCGTCGCGGGCTTGCTCGCGAAGGCAAGAGGCGGGCTTGCTCGCGAAGGCAAGAGGCGGGCTTGCTCGCGAAGGTGCTGTGTTTTTTGGCGCCGCCTGCGGCGGCGCGGGGTTGCGGCCCCCTTGGTCTCGCCGTTTCGGCCTCGGGACTCGAGCCTTCGGCTCATGAGCTTTCGAGGCCGAAACGGCGAGACGGGCCTCAACCCTTGGAGGTGTCTCGTAAAACTCGACGCATGCGGGTTGCGTCGACATTCGAAGTCCCGGCCGGCATGCGGTCAGCACGCATGCGACGGATGCGGCCCACCCGCGCGGGGGGCGGCGGATACTGTCCGCTTCCCGCCGCCGGGGAGTGTATCGCCGGGGTGAACCCGCAAGATTTCACAACATGCCCAGAAAGGGACAGTGTCGGCACACAACACTTGGCCAACCATTCATGTTTTCGCCCGACGAGATTTTCGCAGGCGTGCCAAATTCGCGGAGAACAGCGCTAGGGTGTCCGTCACGTGCGCGGTCATCGGTGACGGGTGCCGATGGTGAGCGCCTGCCCTCCGTCGCACGGTGGGATCGGAGCTGTTGATGCGCGACATCGTCGACGACCTGCTGCAGGTGTGGCATTCGGGCCGGACCGGCGGGCTGGCCACCATCGTGCGCACGGGTGGCCAGGTGGACATTCCGGTGGGTACGGCGATTCTGGTGGATCCCGACGGCATGATCTACGGATCCATGGCGGCCACCGGAATAGAGGACACCGTCTACGAATCCACCCTGCAGTCGGCCCGGACCGGGCAGCGCGCTCTGCACCGGCTTCCGGTACCCGGCGGTGAGGGCGCGGTGATAGATGTATTTACCGAACCGTTCTCCCGCGGACATTTTCCGGAATTCCCGACCATCGCCGCCGAAATAGCCGAGCATCGGCGGGTCACGCTTTTCACCGTGGTGTGGAATCCGGAGCCGGGAATGATCGGGCAGCATCTGATCACCGATAAAAGACACGCGACGGAACTGGTCTCGCTACCGCAGTCCGATATTTTCGTCGCCTCGTTCGCTCCGCCCCCGCTGCTGGTGGTGTTCGGCGCCAATGCCGTCGCCGCCGCGCTCTCGGCGCAGGCGCGGCTGCTCGGCTACCGGGTCGCCATCTGCGATCCGCGCCCCACGTTCGCGGTGCCGGAATCCTTCCCCGGGGCCGAGGTGGTCTGCGATTGGCCGCACCGCTATCTGAACGTGCTGGTCTCCGAGGGGGAGATCGATTCCTCCACCGGTATCGTCCTGGCCTCCCACGATCCGCAGTTCGAGATCCCGCTGCTGACGGTCGCGCTCCGGCTACCCGAGATCGGCTATATCGGTGCGGTCGGCTCGCTGGTATCCAGTGCGCGCCGCCTCGACGACCTGCGCGCGAGCGGGTTCGACGAAACGCAGCTGGCCCGGCTGCACTCCCCCGCCGGAATGGATATCGGCGCGGCCACGGCCACCGAAACCGCTTTGGCGGTGACCGCGGAGATGGTGGCCGCGCGGAACGGGCGGCTGGGCCGGATCACCGTGCCGTTCCCGGCGGAGGCGGCGATCTGAGCGCACCGCGCCCACGCTCCGAGCCCGGCCGAGGGCGACCGAAATCACCCTCGCAATCCCGCCCCTCGATCTTGTGCCGTGCCGACTCTCGTGGACAGTGGTTCTCGTGATCCTCACCGTGACAATGAATCCCGCTTACGATGTGACCTACCGCGTCGAGAATTTCGCCCGCGGGCAGGCCCACCGGGTTCGCTCGGTGGAGCAGCGCCTCGGCGGTAAGGGCATCAACGTCACCAGAGTGCTCAACCAATTGGGCCGTTATGCCCGTGCCACCGGTTTCGCCGACCACGCCTTCGCCGCGGCGGCCGAGGCCGAGATGCCGGTGGATTTCGTGCACGCGCTGCCGTGGGTCCGGCGCACCGTGGTGATCAGCGAATCCGATACCGGCACCGCGACCGCGTTGCGCGAACCGGGAGCGCGGATATCGAACCCGCACGCCTCCGAACAACTCGAGGTCCGTGTATCAGGCATGCTGACGCATATCTCGGGCCTGGTGATCGCCGGATCCCTACCCGACGGGATCGATCCCGGCCTACCCGCCCGCATCGCCCGAACCGCCCTGGACTCGGGGGTGCCCACGGTCTGTGACCTGCACGGACCGGCGCTGCGGATGGCCGCACGGGTGCCCGGGGTGGTCCTGCTGCCCGGCCTCGACGAGTTCGAATCGCTCACCCACTGCCGCCCCGAGACCCCGGAGGCGCTGGTCACCGCGACCCGGCCGCTGGTCGATCGCGGGGTGGGCGCGGTGATCATCACCCGGGGACCGCAGGGCATGGTCGCGGTGACCCCGGACGGGTCCTGGGAGGCCCGGCTGCCGGAGCCGCTGACCGGTAATCCGACCGGCGCGGGCGATCCGGTGACCGCCACCGTGATCGCGGCCCTGGCCACCACGCAGACTCCGGATTGGCCGGCGACCCTGGTCGACGCGGTCGCCACCTCGGCCGCCTCGGTGGTCATCCCGGTGGCCGGTGAGATCGATCGGCGGCTGCGCGGTCATCTGGCCCCGACCGTGCTGATCTCCGAACTGGAAACGCCGGGCCGGGAATCGGCCTGACCGCACGTCGCCGCGGCAACGCCTATTTCAGGACATACGGGGAAACCGAACTCCGGTGTTCGCTGATATCGAGAGTTTTGCCGAGTGGGGGGAAGGCGCGCTGGGGGCAGTTGGCGCGATCGCAGACCCGGCAGCCCGCGCCGATGGGAGTGGCGTTGGCCTCCCGCAGATCGATACCGTCGGCGTACACCACCCGCGCCGCGTGCCGGATCTCGCAACCCAACCCGATCGCGAAGGTTTTACTCGGCTGCCCGTACCGGGTCGCGCGGCGTTCCACGGTGCGCGCCACCCACAGATATTTCCGGCCGTCGGGCATCTGCGCGATCTGCGTCATGATCTTGCCGGGATAGGCGAAGGTCTCGTACACATTCCACAGCGGGCAGGTACCGCCGCTGGAGGAGAAGTGGAAACCGGTGGCGGACTGCCGTTTCGACATATTCCCGGCCCGGTCCACCCGGACGAACGAGAAGGGCACGCCGCGCAGTTCCGGCCGCTGCAAGGTGGACAGGCGGTGGCAGATGGTCTCGTAGCTCTGCGCGAAGAACGCCGATAATCGCTCGATGTCGTAGCGGAAGCCCTCGGCGACCTCGTGGAAGTAGGTGTAGGGCAGCACGGTGGCGGCGGCGAAATAGTTCGCCAGTCCGAGCATGGCGAGCCTGCGCGCGTCCGGGCCGGAGAAATTCCCCTCGTCCACCAGCTTCTCCAGCAGTTGCCCGCATTCGAAATAGGCCAGTTCGGCGGCCAGTTTGAACAGGCGCTGGCCACCGGACAGATGCGGGGCGATCTCGAGCAGCTGGTTGTCCGGGTCGTACCGGTGCAGTACGCCCTCGCCGAGATCGATCCGTTCCATGATCCGCACGCCGTAGCTGCGCAGCACCTTGGGGATCTCGCTGTGCGCGTCGCCGTTGTGGAAGCGGATCCGGTTGGCCAGTTCCTCGGCGGCGGTGTCGAGCTCGTGGATATAGTTCTGCCGCTGATAGAAGTAGTCACGTACTTCTTCGTGCGGTTTGCTGATGGTGGCGCTGCCCGAGCCGTCGGCGAATCGGTCCTCGGTGGCCGCGGCCAGCTGGGCGCTGGTGTTGCGGTAGCGGTTGTGCATATTGACCAGCGCCCGGGCCATGCTCGGGTGGGCCGACACCATCTCCGCGATCTCCCGGGCGTCGGCTTCGATACCGAGCTCCTGGTCCATCACCACTTCCTGCAGTTCGGCGATGAGCCGGGTGTCGTCCTGCGGGGAGAAGAAGGTGGCCTCGACGCCGAAGACCTCACTGATCCGCAACAGCACCGGCACGGTGAGCGGCCGGACATCGTGCTCGATCTGGTTGAGATAGCTGGCCGATATTTCCAGCTGCTGGGCCAGCGCCACCTGGCTGAGCCCGCGTTCGGTCCGCAATTGCCGCAACCGGGCGCCGACATAAGTCTTGGCCATATGTCCAGCTTAGGGGTCGTTCGCACGATGCGATAAGCGGGTTAGCAAGAATTCCGCTTCCGGGATCGGACTCCGGCACACCCGGGACCAGCCCGCCGTAACCGCTCGACGATCGAACCCACCGCGTTCGGGGCGATCACCGGTCCTCGTCCGGCTGCGCGATCTCGGCCAACGGCGAGGCCAACGGCCAGCCGCCGGCGGCCAGATGCGAGGCCACCCGCGCGATGTCCTCCGGACCCGCCTGCTCCCGGGCGTGCCGGCTGACCGCGTCCTCGACCTCGGCGTGGGTGATCTCCCGGTCCCCCCGGTCGCGTACCAGCTCCTCAGCGACCAGCACCACCTCGTACTCGGTCAGGTCCCGGTGCAGTACGGCGAACAGCGCCACGTAGTCCGATCGGGGCACACCCTGCGGATATCCGGCCCGCAGCCACGCAAGCACCCGCGCCAGCAGTCCCGACCGCTCCGGCGGCAACTCGTTCCCGGTGGTCATCACGCCTGCCCGAACAGGTGGATACCGAGCCGGTCGGCCAGAAACGCCTTCGCGACGAACAGCACCGCGGCCACCACCACCGCCAGCACGGCGATCAGGCAGAAGTACGCACCGGCCAGGGCGACCGGATTACGCCGTACCGTTCCGTCGGGCCCGGCCGACGCCGACGCCGACCACAGCCGCACCCCGAGCGCGAACACCATGGGCAACCCGGCACCCAACACCAGCGCCGCCAGGGTCACCTCCCCCAGCGAACGCAGATTGGTCAACACGGTTTCCACTACGCCTCCTCGGATGTCGACCCGGCGACCCGTGGCTGCTGCGCGGGCGAGGGATCCCCCGGCCCGAGATCGGTGTCGGGGGCAGCGTTGACATTGCCGCTGGACACCTTGTCCCGCAACGAGCGCCGATAGATCACGGTAGCCAGCGCGATGAGCAACGTGAACACCACCAGCACCCCGGCCAGGCCGCCGATGTAGTAGGCGAGCGTCCAGCAGATCGCGCCCACGATGCCGGCGGCGGGCAGGGTCAGCAGCCAGGCCACAACCATCCGCCCCATCACACCCCAGCGCACCTCCGCGCCCTTGCCGAGACCCGTACCGAGGATCGCGCCGGTGACGGTCTGGGTCGTCGAGAGCGGCAGCCCGAAATGAGCGGAGGTCAGGATGATCGCCGCCGACGCCGATTCGGCCGCCAGCCCCTGCGGTGCATCGATATCGACGAGTTTCTTGCCGAGGGTGCGAATGATCCGCCAGCCGCCGAGGTAGGTGCCGGCCGCGATCGCGAACGCGCACGCGGCCATCACCCACAGCGGCATGGCCGAGTCCGGGGAGAGCTCGCCATAGGCGATCAGGGCCAGGAAGATGACGCCCATCGTCTTCTGCGCGTCGTTGGTGCCGTGCGCCAGCGACACCAGCGACGCCGACCCGACCTGGCCCCACCGGAACCCGGTGGCCACCTTGTCCGGGGCGGCGCCGCGGGTGATCCGGTACACCGACCAGGTCCCGATGGCGGAGACCAGACCGGCGACGACGGGCGCGAGCAGCGCCGGGATCACGATCTTGTTGATCACCCCGCCCTCCGCGGAGATCCACACCACCATACTCCAGCCCAGCGCCGCCAGGGTGGCGCCGATCAATCCGCCGAACAGTGCGTGCGAGGAACTCGACGGCAGACCGAACAACCAGGTGAGCAGGTTCCAGAGAATGCCGCCGACCAATCCGGCGTAGACGATGAGCAGCAGGTCGTGCCCGGATACCGCGCCGAGCCGCACGATCCCCTCGGCCACTGTCGCCGCGACCGCCACCGACAGGAACGCGCCCACCAGGTTCAGGACCGCGGACAAGGTGACCGCGACCCTGGGGCGGAGCGCCCCGGTAGCTATCGAGGTCGCCATGGCATTGGCCGTGTCGTGGAAACCGTTGGTGAAGTCGAAGGCCAGCGCCGTGACAATGACGACCAAGAGAATGAGCAGCTCGACTGTCACGCCCTGCATTGTGCGTCATACCTCGGCCGCCCTCTTCCGGCGGGATCGGCCGGTCGCCGAAAGATAGCGGTCACCTGCGTGTATCGAACGGCACACCGGATCACGCGTGGGCGGGCTCCGGTTCCGGCCGCACCACCGCACCCGCCGTGTCCCCCACGCGCCGCGCGACGATGCCCAGGCAGGCGCAGATCACGATCGCCACCCCCATCGGCACCCCGGTGGCAGGTCCGCCGAGACCGACCAGCGGGGACACCGCCGCGCCCAGCGCGAACTGCAGCGCGCCCATGAGCGCCGACGCGGAACCGGCGGCATGGCGCGCCCGGCCGATCGCCAGTGCGCTGGCGGTACCCATGACCGTCGGGGTGGCGGCCACCATCGCGAAGAGGACTGGCAGCACCAGCGCCGCGGGCGCACCGGTGGCCAGCAGTACGAGCAGTACGGTCGCGGCGGCCAGGATCACCAGTTGCCCGGTCCGCAGGATCGGCGCCGGGCCGAACCGGCCGACGAGCCGGGAGACCACCACTCCGGCCGCCACCATGCCGGCGGCATTGGTGGCGAACACGATTGTGTAGGCCCGGTTGGACATGCCGAGCACGTTCTCGATCACGAACGGTGAGGCCGAGATATAGGACATCATCGCGGCGAATCCGAGCGCGAAGGCGAAGATGTAGCCGAGATACCCGCGATCGGAGCCGATACCGCGCAGCGTACGGAGGGTCCCACCGGCTCCGGCGCGGTGGCGTTGCTGCGGAGGCAGCGATTCCGGCACCACGATCAGCGCGCCCAGGAACATCAGCACGAAAATCCCGCTCAGCACCCAGAATTCCGCCCGCCAACCGGCGCTCACCAGCACGCCACCGAGCAGCGGGGCCACCACCGGCGCGATACCGCCGATGGCGGAGAACAGGGTGAACAGCCGGGCGGTGGCCGCGCCTTCGGTGCGATCGGCGCCGACCGCACGGCCGATGACCAGGCCGGCGGAGGCGGTCAGCCCCTGCAGGAAACGCATGGCGACGAGCAGCCAGATGGTAGGTGCCAGCGCACAGATCACGGTGACGACGACGGTGATCGCGGTGGCCACGACGAGTGGTCTGCGCCTGCCGTACCGATCGGAGAGCGGCCCGATGAGCAACTGACCCGCGGCCAGCCCGACGAGGAACGCCGTCAGTGTGAGCTGCACACTCGCCGCGCTGGTGTCCAAATCGGCGGCGAGGTCGGTGAACGCCGGCAGATACATGTCCACCGCGAACGGCGCCGCCGCCGAGAGCAGTGCCAGCACCACCAGCAGCAGCCCGGATACCCCGGGGCGCGTTCGGATCGGCAGCACGGCGCCTCCTCGTAAATTCTTATTTATACATACATAAGCTATCATGGTCGGGTGAGCAGCTACCCCGCCGATCTTCGTGCGCTGGACCACGCACTGCGCGAGGTCGCACGGGCGGTTCGCAAGGCCACCCCGCGTCTCACCGGCGCCGAACCGCTCACCGACACCCAGTTCGAGGCGCTGCGAATCATCGTGCACAACCCCGGCGCCGCGGCGGGCGAACTGGCCGCGCTGGCCGGTATGCAGCCGAGCAATATGAGTGTGACGCTGCGCCAACTGGGCGAATACGGCCTCATCGACCGCGAGCCCGACCCGGCGGACCGGCGCTGCAGCCGGATCCTGCCCACCGAAAAGGCCATCACGCACGCCCACGAGATGGAAGCGATACGTACCCGGCTCGTCCTCGACGCCCTCGGCACGCTGACTCCGGACGATCAGCAGAGTCTGACCGCGGCCATCGGCGGCCTGCGCGCCCTGGCCGACGCGCTCACCGGTGCGACACCGGCGCGGACGACCCGCCCGCGCACCGGCTGACCGCCGCTACCGCCCGCACACCGGTACGACCCGCCCGGTTTCCGGGTGGGTCGTACCGGCCGGATCAGAACGCCTCTTCGGGCATGCTCATGATGTCGGTGTCGATCGCCGCGATGATCTCCTTGGTCGCGGTGAGAGTGGGCAGCACGTTCTTCGCGAAGAAACTCGCCACCGCGACCTTGCCCGTGTAGAACGGCCGATCGCGCTCGTCCGCCGTGGCCAGTGCCGCCGTGGCGACCTCCGCCTGCACCAGCAGCCGCCAGCCGATCAGCAGATCGCCCACCGCCAGCAGGAACCGCACCGAGCCGAGCCCCACCTTGTACAGCTCGGTGGGTTCGGACTGCGCGGCCATGGCATAGCCGGTCAGCGACCCCGCCATCGCCTGGACATCCGCCAGCGCGGTGCGCAGCAGGGCTCGCTCGGTGTCCAGCCGGCCGGTGGGCGCATCCAGGAAAGCCGTGATCTGGCCGAAGATCTGCCCCGCCGCGGCGCCCTTGTCCCGGATGATCTTGCGGAAGAAGAAGTCCTGCGCCTGGATGGCGGTGGTGCCCTCGTACAGCGAGTCGATCTTCGCGTCGCGGATGTACTGCTCGATCGGATAGTCCTGGAGGTAGCCGGAACCGCCCAGGGTCTGCAGCGATTCGGTCAAGTACTGATAGGCCCGCTCGGAGCCGACGCCCTTGACGATGGGCAGCAGGAAATCGTCGATCCGGTGCGCTGTTTCGGCATCCACCCCGGACACCAGTTGCGCCACATCGGCATCCTGGTGGATCGCGGTGTAGAGGTAGACCGCGCGCATACCCTCGGCATAGGCCTTCTGCATGGCCAGGCTGCGCCGCACATCGGGATGCCGGGTGATCGGGACCCGGGGCGCGGACTTGTCGGTCATCCGGGTCAGGTCGGCGCCCTGCACCCGCTCCTTCGCGTAGGCGAGCGCGTTCAGGTACCCGGTGGACAGGGTCCCGCTGGATTTGACGCCGACCATCATGCGCGCGTTCTCGATGACCTTGAACATCTGGGCGATCCCGTTGTGGCTGTCGCCGACCAGCCAGCCCACGGCGGGCTTCGCGCCGCCGAAGGTGAGTTCACAGGTGGGCGAGGACTTCAGGCCCATCTTGTGTTCGACATTGGTCACGTACACGCCGTTGCGCTCGCCCAGGTCCAGGGTCTGCGGATCGAACAGGAATTTCGGTACGTAGAACAGGGACAGACCTTTGGTGCCCGGCCCCGCACCTTCGGGCCGCGCCAGCACCAGGTGGAAGACGTTCTCCGCGGTGTCGCCGACATCGGCGCCGGAGATGAAACGTTTGACGCCCTCGATATGCCAGGTGCCGTCGGGCTGTTCGACCGCTTTGGTCCGGCCCGCACCCACATCCGAACCCGCGTCGGGCTCGGTGAGCACCATGGTGCCCTGCCAGTGCCGCTCGAAACCGGCGGCCGCCCAGTGCTTCTGCTGGTCGGTGCCGATTCCGAACAGGACCTGCGCCATCACCGCACCCATATCGAAGAACACCGCGGCCGGGTTGGCACAGGTGATCATCTCGCTCACCGCCCAGCACAGCGCGGCGGGCGCGGGCATCCCGCCCATCTCCTCGGGTTTGCCGAGGCGGTTCCACCCGGCGTCCCGGACGGCATGGACGGTCTTGGCCAACGGTTCCGGGACGGTGACCGAGTGGGTGTCCGGGACGAATTCCACCGGATTCCGGTCGGCGGCCGCGAAGGATTCCGCCACCGGCCCCTCGGCCAGGCGTTTCACCTCCGCCAGGATCTCTCGCGCGGTATCGGTGTCCAGATCCCCGTACGCGCCGGCGTCGAGAATTTTGCCCAGTTCGAACACCTCGAAGAGGTTGAACTCGATATCACGCAGATTCGCCTGGTAGTGACCCACGGCTGTCCTCCTGGTCGGTACGTCGGCGGCCGGGCCGACCGCCTGGTTACAGGCTTTTTGACATCGTACGAACCGAAGGGTGCCCGACCCGGCGCCGGGTACGCAACCGTAGCCTCACGCGGTCCGGTCCGCGTACGGTGGCAGTGTCCGGGACGGGCGCGTTATCGCCTCAGCAACCCGGCTGCAACGGCCAGCACTCCACCGGGCCCGCGGGCGCGGGGACCGGCGGCGCGACAGTGGTGCTGGGGGCCGCCGGTTCGGCGGCGGGGCCGTCGGCGAGCAGGGAACCGGCGATCGCGCCCAGCACTATCAATACGCCCAGCACCGCGATACCCAGCACCGCCCAGCCGATGAGGTCGTGGGTGCGGCCGGAATCCGGGCGGCGCCAGCCGGGCCGCTCCCGCGGTTTCCGCGGTGGTTCCGGCAGTTTGTCCTCGAAGCCGGCGGCGACCAGTTCGGCGCGATCCGGCGCCCAGCCGGTGAGCGCCCGGGTGGCCGCGCAGACCCGGCCCAGCGTCCAGCGGGGCGGCCCGGGGGCGAAATTCTCCAGGAAGATCCGTAATTCGGTGGAGTCGACCGCGTTCCCGACCACCACATCCAGTCCCGGCCGTAGAGTTTCCCGGCCCGGCCGCAGTACCACGCCCCGCCTGGGTACCAGCGCCACCGCCCCGCACAGCTGTCCGGGATCGTAGGTGGCACGCTCGAAGGTCAGCTCGACCTCCCGCACCGCGCTCTCCAGGTGCCGAATCGGATTCGCGCCGAATTCCAGTTCCAGATCCGCGGCGGCCGCGCCCACCTGCCACGGCCGGTCCTGGGAAACCGTGAGCACACCGCTCTGCCGGCTGCGGAACCCGACCACCTCGATCACGAGAACACCCTGGGGCGTCCAGATCACCGCGCCGATCTGCCGGGTTCCGCGCTGGGTGCCGATTCGCAGGTCGACGATGGCCAGGCCGGTCGTCGGCAACTGCCGCAGGCATTCCACGAATTCCTTTTCGGCCGCGGATAGTTCCGCCCGATCGTCGACCTTCACCAGCATCGTGCTCTACCTCAGCCGTGTGTCGTTGCCCCTCATGCCACCACCGACCCCCGTGTCGATCATGGCCCGCCAGCCACTTTCGTACCACTCATATGACCTGCGGCTCAGGCGAATCGGGAATCAGCGCCCCGGATTCCGGGCGTTGATACCCGGTACGGCACCCGTGCGGGTATCAGACCCATTGCACGAGCTGGTAGATGATCCCGTTCCGATCGGTCGTCTGGAAGTAGCGCTCCCCCCATTCCTCGGTCTCGACGGGGGTGACGATCGGGGCGCCTTCCTCCTGCAGGCGCGCGTATTCGGTGTCGATATCGGTCACCACGAACACCACGAGCAGCCCGTCCCCGGCGGAGCCGGCGGCGCGTTCGGGTTTGAAGGTGGACAGGCCGGTGCGCAGGTAGATGAGGTTCACCCCGGCTTCCGGGTGGGCGAGCGAGACGAAACCGTCGGCCGCCATCTGCTCGGTGAAGCCGAAATGGGTGGTGACGAACTCCGCCGATGCGGCCGGGTCGGCAACGTTCAGCGAGATGGCAGATCCGGTGATTCGCATATGACCTCCACTTTTTAAAACACCGTATGGTGTACGTAGTATTTGTACCGGATCGGACCGTGGACCGCACCGTGATCCGCCGCACGCCGAGACTTCCGGAGCCGACCGCCGGCCTTCGGCGATACCGTCCGGTCGCGCTGGGCGGAACCCGTCCCGGGCGGCTAATCTCGTGCCATGCCCGATGCCCGGCCCACCGCAACGCCCACGATCGCGCTGGTACTGGGAGGCGGTGGTCCGGTCGGCATCGCCTGGCTGAGCGGCCTGGCGATCGGTCTACGCGACGCCGGAATCGATCTGGCGCTGGCCGACCGCATCATCGGCACCTCCGCCGGGGCGGTCGTCGGCTCGGCCCTCGCCTCCGGCATCGATATCGCCACGCTGCTGACCCCACGACCGCAGAACGCCGAGCCGGCCCGGCACGACTACGCACCGCTGCTGGAAATCGCTTCGCTGCTGCGCGCCGTCGACCAGGATCGCGACCTGGTACTCCAACGGATCGGCGAGCTCGCACTGGGCGCCGGCACCGGCGACCCGGCGGTGCACATCGACCGCATCGGCTCACTCGTCGGTTTCGCCGAATGGCCCGAGCACGATCTACGGATCGCCGCCATCGATATCGGGTCGGGAACGCTCACCGCCTGGACCAGGAACGGCGCCGCCACCCTCGTCGAGGCGCTCGCCTCCAGTACTGCGGTGCCCGGCGTATTTCCTCCGATCGAGATCGCCGGCCGGCACTACATCGACGGTGGGGTCCGCTCCACCGTCAACGCCGACCTCGCCGTGGGACACGATGTGATCGTGATCGTGGAACCGCTGGCACACGTGTATCCGCGCACCCGCGCCGACCGGGAACTCGGACCGGCCCGGGAGATCTCGATACGCCCGGACGATATCGCCGTCGCCGCGTTCGGCACCGACCTCTTCGCCGACACCGCTCTCGCTCCGGCCTATGAATCCGGCGTCCGGCAGGCCGCGGCAGCGGCGACCGAGCTGAAGGAATTCTGGCCCGCACCGGCCGCCGACCGGGCCGGGTCACATCACGCGCGGACCGCGGGCGGCGCGTAGACCGCTGCGCGGCTGACCGGCACGGGCCGTCACCGGTTGGATGAGTGCCGCGTCCACCCCGATCCGCTGCGCGAAGGCGCCGAGGCCGGGGGTGCCCCGGTCCATGCTGAGCAGATCCGCGGTCGTCGACCGGACCGACTTGTGCCGGTCGAGCTGTTCCGGGGCGAGCAGTTCGGCCTCGAGCAGGAGGGCCAGTGCGCGTTCGGGACTGCGACGCTGGGCCCACGCACGCGCGGTATCGATGAGCAGTCGGCCCTGGTGCCCTGGTGAGAGCCGTTCCCGGTCGATCTTTCCGGCGAGCCGGATCGCGGTACCGGCGTCGCCGAGTTCCACCGCCACCGCGACCTCGTGCAGATCCACGGCGGTGGGGCCGAATTCCGTGTGGTGATCGTCGAGGTCCACGCCGAGGCCGACCGCTGTCGCGCGGGCGGCGGCGATCATGTCGTAGGCCTGTTCGGCCTCTTCGGTGCACGCCGCGATCAGGGCGAGTTGCAGGGTCAGCGCGCCGTACACACTCGCGGCTTGCGGCTCGCCCCGGCCGATGAGCTCCCCGAGTGCCTCACGCGCGGTTTCCGCAGTGCGCTGCGCCTGGTCGAGGCGGTGAGCGCGCTGGAAGACGAGGGCGAGACGAAAAGCGCCCGCCGCCATCAGGATCGGATCGCCCGCCTGCTGAGCCGCGGCGATCGCGCGCTCGGCGGCGACCCAGGCGGCATCGAACTGCTGCAGATCGGCGAGCGCGACAGCGTAGGCCTGACAGGTGTGGGCGAGCAGGGTCTGGGCACGGCGGGAGCCGGCGTGCACGACCGCCGCGGCCAGTTCGGGAAGCAGCGATTCCAGCAGCTCCCGCAGTTCGGTGTAGTGGCCCAGCCGGGTGAATGTCCACGCCGCGTCGGCACCGTCGGAGAGGCGGTCGATATCCGGGCCCGCGCCCCCGGCGGCCGCCATCGCCCGCAGGGCGTGGTTACCGGTGAGCAGCAGACGCAGCTTTACCGCCTCCGCCGGGATCTGCTCGGCCTGCGCGGTGGGTGCCGACGGCGCCAGCTCGGCGACGGGCATCTCGAGAACATCGGCGATTCGTTCGAGCACATCGAGCGCCTTGACCGGACGCACGCCGCGTTCCACCTGGGAGACCCAGGCCTCCGACCGTTTGATCAACGGTGCGAAATCCCGTTGGGACAGACCTTTTCGCGCCCGGTAGTAGGCAATCTTGCGGCCGATCCCGGAATCGTGATCCGCCATCAGCCGAGCGCACCTTCGGCCGCGGCCGGGCCCGGCCGTGCGATCCCCCGGCGCAACGCGCGCCGCCGGGTCCCCGTCGCCGGGTCGAGTACTGCCGCGCCCGTCGGGTCGTGCATATCGAAGCGGGGCACCAGTTCTTGCATATCCGGCTCCTTCATTGCGACTCCGGCTTGTGACCGATCCTAGGACGACAAGTTCTTCACGAAATGCTAACCAGTATTTCGATACCACTGGAGTAGCGAATTGATCCATTACCCGCCCGAGCCGGGCGCAGTCGCCTCGGACAGGACCGCGCGCGGGCTCCGGTGTTACCGAATTCCGCCGCGAAAAGCCACCCCGCGGTCCGCCCGTCACCTTATCCCGACAAGTGCCCGGATAAACACGGTCGATTTCCCGCCGCGGAGCCGCACGATCGTCCCGAAACGATTGCCGGGCCGGCGTTTCCGGACCGTCTCCCCCACCCGGCGTTCCCGGCCTGGCGCAACCCGCCGCACCGCGTTAGTATAAGTTGAAACTTATAAAGGGAGGAAGACATGGGTTTGCTCACCGATCCCGCCGCCATCGCAGGACTGGTCGCCCGGGAGGTCCGCACCGCCGAACGACAGGGAGCGGTCACTCGGATCGCCGTGGCGCGGCGCACCTACGCCACCGATCCGGACGATCTGTGGGAGGCACTCACCGATATCGAACGGATTCCGCGCTGGTTCCTGCCGATCACCGGCGAGTTGACCGTCGGCGGCAGGTATCAGCTCGAAGGAAATGCCGGCGGCGTGATCGAAGATTGTGAACGACCGAAACGGTTCGCGGTGACCTGGGAGATGGGACCCATGGTTTCCTGGCTCGAAATCCGGCTCGAACCCGGCGCCGGCGGGACCACACTCGAATTGGTGCACGAAGCACCGGTCGATCCGGATATGTGGAAACAATTCGGCCCCGGCGCGGTGGGCGTCGGCTGGGATCTGGCACTCATGGGACTCGGCCTGCACCTGGAAACCGGCGCGCGAGTCGACCCGGCGGTGGCGCTGGAATTCCCGGCCACTGCCGAGGGCTTGGAATTCGTCCGGGCCGCGGCGACCGGCTGGGCGGAGGCGGCGATCGCCGACGGTGACGATCCGGCGCAGGCCCACGCGGGCGCCGAAGCGACCACCGGCTTCTACACCGTCACCCCCGAGGAGGAGGAGCAGTCCTGATGGGCCGGTGCGCCCCGGCGAACGTGTTCGAGGCACTCGGCGATCCGGTGCGCCGCGCGATACTGCAACTGGTGGCCGGCGGGGAACGGTCCGCCGGCGCCCTGGTCGAGGAGATCCGCGGGCGCACCCCGATCTCGCAACCCGCGGTGTCCCAGCACCTCAAAGTATTACGGGACGCCGGGCTGGTCCGCGTGCGGTCGGAAGCCAATCGCCGGTACTACACACTGGACCCGGAGGGATTCGCCGACGCCCGGGAATGGCTCGCCGAACTCGTCGATCCACTGGGCCGGTTCGCCCAGCCCCTCGACGCCCTCGCGACCGAGGTCGCCCGCGGCAAACGCGAGCGGCGCGGGAAGACCGCCGGTACCGAAGCGGGCCGTACGGATAAATCCGCCTGACGTTTTCGCCGCGGCCGCCGCCCCGCCTCGCGACCTGCTATACACCTGGGATGCGTAGGTGGACGGCAGGGGCGGCGATAGCCCTGGCGGCGGTGCTGATGGTCGGCGCCGGCGGCTATTTCCTGATGAACTCACGGACCTACCAGCTGGCCGGACGGCTGGTGGACCGTGTGGAGACCAGCGAGAAGGTGGTGGCCCTGACGCTGGACGACGGACCGTCCGAGCGCGCCCCCGAGGTGCTCGAACTGCTCGCCACCGCCGGTATCCCCGCCACCTTCTATCTCAACGGCCGTGATCTGGTGGCCCGCCCCGAACTGGGCCGGGCGATCGTGGCGGCCGGTCACGAGATGGGCAACCACACCTACAACCACCGGCGGATGGTGCTGGTCTCGTCCGGCACGGTCGCCGACGAGGTGGAAGGTACCGATACCGAGATCCGGGCCGCCGGTTACCAGGGCGACATCACCTTCCGCCCGCCCTACGGCAAGAAATTGTGGACCCTGCCGAAGTACCTCGCCGACCACGACCGCACCACGGTCACCTGGGATGTCGAACCCGAGGACGGCAATACCGCCACCGAGGACATCGTCGACGCCGCCGTCGACCAGGTGCGTCCGGGGTCGATCATCCTGCTGCACACCATGTACGCCGCCGGGGCGGCCTCCCGGGCGGCCATTGTCCCGATCGCCGCGAAACTGCACGCCCAGGGCTACCGGTTCGTCACGGTCTCCGAACTGCTCGACCACGGCGATTCCGCCCGCTCGTGACACACACTCCGGAAAGCCGACTGTTCGAGTGGCACACCGGCGGGTAGGTTCGGGAGCGGTGCCGCGCCACGGGAGCCCGGCGGGCACCGTGGCCGTACGACACACCGGAGAGGACGATGTAATGGTTTCGCAGGAGCGACCACGGATAACCCCCGGCCGCCTCCGCGAGCTGGGTCCGGTCAACTGGGCGGCCTGGCAGGTGCTCTCGCGGGCCTCGGGTACGGCCGACGCGCAGCTGTTCAGCACGCTGGGCCGGGCCGGACGGCTGTTCCGCGGCTGGCTGCACTTCTCCGGAACGCTGATGCCGGGTGGGCGGCTGCGCCGGCACGACACCGAACTGGTCATCCTGCGGGTGGCCCATCTGCGCGACTGCGCGTACGAGACCGACCACCATATCCGCCTGGGCCGGCGGGCCGGGGTGACACCGGAGATCCTGGAGCGGATCCGGGCCGGAGCCGACGCCGACGGCTGGACCGACAAACACCGCACCCTGCTCACCGCGGTCGATCAACTGGTCCGCACCCGCGATATCGACGACGCCGCCTGGGAACACCTGTCCACCTACTACGACGACCGCCGCCTCATCGAAATCGTGTTGCTGGTCAATCAATACGAGGGCCTGGCCGCCACTATCAACACCCTCCGTATCCGCCGCGACGATTTCTGATCGCACACGTGGCTAGCGGCCACCGGTGAATGCGTCCGCGGGAATGAATATCTCGTGTCCGGAATCGAGGCGGACCGTGACCCCCTCCGGGCTCCATCGCGCCGAATCGAGCGCCGGATCGCGGTGGCCCAGGATCTCGAAGTACACCGGGTGGCCGTACCCCATATCGGGATAGCGGCCGACCATGAGCACATCCGGCAGCCGCCGGTGCAGCAGCCAGCTCTCCTGCCGCAGTAGGCCCGCGTGGTAGGTCGCACCGTCGTATTCGACGGTCGGCGGCTGGGTTTCGGCGCGCAGCACCTCGGTGCGCACCAGCCGGGTATCGACGAAAACCGCCACGAGCAAGGCTACGAACAGCAGCAGAGCCGCGAGAACGCCGAGAATCACTCGCGTCCCGGGTACTCGGGGGCGGGCGGGCGGCGGTTCCGTGCTCATCGCGGGAATATATCCCCGACTTACCTACGGCGCGCCTGCCTTTCGCCCGGTTCGGCCAGGTGCGCGGGGTCCGCCTGCACCGAATCCGTGCCGCACACCGTCGGGGCCCTCGAGGTCGGCGGCCCCGGCTCTCGGCCGTAGCGGGGCATTCGCCGGCCACCGCGCCGGGGTCGGCGGCCTTCGCTGATGCCTCGAGGATTCATCGGAACATCGGCCGATCGGCTCGGCTCGCCCAGGCCATGAAACAAACCGACCCGGCACTGTGCGGGGCACGATGCCGGGTCGGGGGACGAGAGGATCCGAGCGAGATCAGAAGTTGATCATGTGCCCGGCCAGGCCGTGGATGGCCTCCTGCAGCGCCTCGCTCAGCGTCGGGTGTGTATGCACGTTGCGGGCCAGCTCGTTGACCGTGAGATCCCACTTCTGGGCCAGGGTCAGTTCGGGCAGCAGTTCGGAGACATCGGGGCCGATCAGGTGGCCACCGATCAGTTCGCCGTACTTGTTGTCCGAGATCAGCTTGACGAAACCGGTGGCGTCGCCGAGACCGTGTGCCTTGCCGTTGGCGGTGAACGGGAAGGTGGCGACCTTCACGTCGTAGCCCTCGTCGCGCGCCTGCTGCTCGGTGAGACCGAAGCTGGCGACCTGCGGCTGACAGAAGGTGGCGCGCGGCATCATCCGGTAGTCGCCCAGGGGCAGCGTCTCCGCGCCGCCGATGGTCTCGGCCGCGACCACGCCCTGCGCCTCCGCGACGTGCGCGAGCTGCAGTTTCGCGGTGACGTCGCCGATGGCGTAGATATGCGGCACATTGGTGCGCATAGTGTCGTCGATGGCGATCGCGCCACGGTCGGTGAGCGCCACACCGGTGTTCTCCAGGCCGTAGCCCTCGACCCGGGGTGCGAAGCCGACGGCCTGCAGCACCTTGTCCACGGTGACGGTCTCGACCGAACCGGACTTGTTGTCCTTGATCGCGACGGTGACCTTGGACCCGTCGTCCTCGATGGACTGCACGGCCGCACCGGTGGTGATGGTGATACCGAGCTTCTTGTACGCCTTGGTGATCTCCTTGGAGACATCGGCGTCCTCATTGGGCAGCGCGCGGTCCAAGAACTCCACGATGCGCACGTCCACGCCGTAGTTGCGCAGGACGTAGCCGAACTCCATACCGATGGCGCCGGCGCCGACGATCAGGATCGAACCCGGCAGGTCGCGGGTGAGGATCTGCTCCTCGTAGGTGACGACGTTCTTGCTCAGGGAGGTGCCCGGCAGCAGTTTGGTGTTGGTGCCGGTGGCGATGATGACGTTGTCGAAGGTGATCGACTCGGTGCCACCCTTGCTGAGCTCGACCGAGATGGTGTTGGGGTCGGTGAACGAACCCTTCCCGTCGTACTCGGTGATCTTGTTCTTCTTCATCAGGAAGTGGACGCCCTTGACCCGGCCGTCCGCGACCTTACGGCTGCGATCGAAGGCCGCCCCGAAATCGAAGGTCGCCTCCCCGCTGATACCGAAGGTTTTCGCTTCCTTGGTGAAGATATGGGCCAGCTCCGCATTGCGCAGCAGCGCCTTGGACGGGATGCAGCCCACGTTCAGGCATACGCCACCCCAGTATTTCTGCTCGACGATCGCTGTTCGCAGGCCGAGTTGAGCGGCGCGGATCGCGGCGACGTAACCGCCGGGACCAGCACCGAGAACGACGACATCGTAGTGGGAAGTCACGGTGTCGAGCCTAACTCTCCCGGCTCCGGCCGGGGCCACCCGCCCGCCTCCCGCCGCTGAGCACACCGGTGCCGCGCCGACCGCGCCACCGGGCTCTGACGGGCCGCGACGGTGCTACGGCGCCTCGACGGTGTCCGCCGCGGACCCCCACCGGGTGGGCGCGGATGTGCGCATGGTCACCCGGACAGCGACGGTACAGCCGAGCAACGCCACCGCGACCCCTACCGCCACGTATTCGACCCCGCTCAGCGCCCACCCGCCCGCGACCATCCCCGCCGGAACACCCGCGGCACTCAGGAAACCTTCCCCCGAACTGAACACTCCGAGCTCTTCGGTCGGCAGTTCCGCCTGGATCAGCGACTGCCAGACGATGCCGGTGACCGAGACCGCGAACCCGGCGATCAGACAACCGGCGAACAGCAACACCGGCCCACTCACCTCCCGGCCGTAACCGGCCAGCGCGGCCAGCTCCAGGACGACAGCGGCGGCGAGGGTGGCGCAGGCCGTGCGCCAGCCGAACCGCGCGGTACCGGCGATCACCGACAGCGACCCGGCCAGGGCGGCCAGGGCCATACCGGTCGCGAGCGCCGCCCACAGGCCGCCGCCACCGGTCGCGGTGACCGTCAGCGCCGGGCCGGCCACCGCGACCAGCCCGATCGCGAAGGACACCGCGAACCACAACCCGGCCGACCAGCCGAGCCAGGGCGCGCGGCCCACGATCCCGCGCATCGATGTCCACCCGGCGCGCACCGCCGGCCCATCCACGCCCCGCGACCCGCCCACACCCCGCGGTCCGCCCGAATCGGGGACGGCCCCGGCCGCCCGCCGGGCGTAGACCAGTGCGAGCAGGTTCGCGCCGAAGGTCAGCGAATCCAGCACCAGGATCCAGACGAACCCCACCGTCGCCGACAGCGCCACGGCCGCTGCGGGACCGACGAGCACACTGAGATCGGCAACCAGCGCGATCAGGGCGTTGGCCCGGCGCAATTCGGGTCCGGGCACCACCCGGGGCAGCACCGTGGCAAGAGCGGGAGCGTAGAAAGCGGTGGCCGCGCCGTAGAGAGCGGCCGACATCGCCATGGCCGGCAGCGAATCCCGGCCCGTGCCCACCAGCACCAGCGCCAGTCCGGCCTGGGCGAGGATGCGGGCCATATCGGACCCGATCATGATCGCGAACTGGTCGCGGCGGGCGGCGGCGACCCCGGCGACGGGTGTACACACGAACCGCCCGGCCCAGAGCGCGATCAGGATGACGGTCAGGGATCCGGCGGAACCGAACACCTCTATCGAATGAACGGCGAAGGCCACGGGCACGATTCCGTCGGTCGCCCCCGAGCACGCGGCACCCAGGAGGATTCCGCGAAAGGACCGGACCCGCAGCAGCCGGAGGTCGCGGGGGAATACAGGGCGGGATGCGTCGGCAGCCATACCACTGCCATCCTGCACCGACCGGCCGCGCGGGAAAACCGATTATCCGCCTGTCCGGCCGGTCATCCCAGCAGGAAGGCGATCAGGAAACCGATCGAGGTCGCCATGCCGACCCACCAGCCACCCTCCCGGTACGCCTCGGGCATGAGCGAATCGGCGAGGACCGCGATGGTGGCGCCGCCCGCGAAGGCCTGGATCGCACTGATATGGGTCGGCCCGAGGTGGTCGGAGAGCTGGTTTCCGGCGACGGTGACCACGACGAGGACCGCGCCGGTGAGGAGCCACAGGGTGAACGCCCTGCCGGGGGAGACATTTCGCTGCCGGTGCAGCAGTGCCGATCCCCCGATCGCCTCCGGTACGTTGCCCGCGGCGATGGCCACCAGCAGCACGATCCCGCCGCCCGATCCCAGCGATACCCCGAGAGCCGTGTTCTCCGGAACGCCGTCGAGAACCGTTCCGAGCATGAGTGCCCAGCCGACCGCTCCCGGACCCTGCCGGCGTTCGAGGAGCCGATTGGCGAACACATACACGGCGGCGCCGAGAAACAACGCGGCTCCGGCGGTGAATGGCCCTGCCTGCAGGAAGGCGGGTTCGAACAGTTCGTTGGTCACGGCCGCGATCATGGTGCCCGCACCGAACGCCATCAGCGAGGCGAGCAATGGTTCGGGCAATGTGGTTCGCAAACCGATGGCCGCACCGATCAGCAATGGAATTGCCGTACCCAGCCCATACAGCAGTGCGGTTCCCATAAGGTGAACACTATGTGTTGCCGGGTTATTGCAATGGTCATGCCGGGCCGAAGGAAATTATTCTAGAATTTCCCTCTAAAATCCGCTGGACCAGCGGGGATCCGGGTATTGTCCGGTTTGACAGTTTCACCGGCGACCCGAGTTGCGGGCAGCCAACTTTCGGCAAACCCGTACTGCGCTACCGGCATGCTACGAAAGGCCCGATCGATGACGTGCGGATCGGGCTTTTCGGTATTGTTCTGCGCGATGTCACAGGAAGCGAATTCGGGACGACGGTATGCCGGGCAGCCCGTAGAAGATCGGCAACGCGAGCGACGCGCTCGTTTTCTCGAATCCGGCCTGACGGTTTTTTCGAGAGACGGGTATGCCAATAGCTCGGTAGGGGCCATTTGTAAAGACGCGGGGTTGTCCTCGCGCCAGTTCTACGAAGAGTTCACCGGCCGCGAATCGCTCCTTGTCGAACTCTTCGCTCTCATCGACCGGGAATCGCGGACCGCGGTGCTCGCCTCCCTCGACCAGAGCACCGACCAGAGCGCGCTGGCGCGGATCGACGGCGCCATCCGCGCCTATGTGCAATCCATCGGCACCGATATGCGGCGAGCTCGGGTCGTGCTCGTCGAAGTGGTCGGTGCCGGCACCAAAGTCGAGAAGATGCGCGGGGAGTCGCGCCGGGCCTGGAGTTCGGTGCTCGCCACGGCCGCCGAGGACGCCGCACTGCACGGTGAGATCCCGACCGGTGACTACGACCTGCGCATGCTCGCCATCATCGGCGCGGTCAACTATGTGGTGGACGAATGGAGCGGGGCCGAACCGCGGCCACCGCTCGACGAGGTGATCCGGGTGCTGAGCCGGATCGTCGTGGGCGCGATCCGGGCCTGACCACACCGCCGGGCGCGGGCGTCCGGCGGCTAGCCTTGACCCGGTGGAGACCGTTGCGATCCAGATGCCCGACGGCAGTACGATCCAGGTGCGGCTGGTCCCGGCCACGGGATCGGACGCGCAGCCGGTCACCCCGGATACACCTCGCCCGGTGGTCGTACTGATACCGGGGCTCGGCGTTCCCGGCGAGTACTACCTCTATTTCGCTCGTGCGCTCGCCCGGCGCGGCATCGATGTCGCGGTGGGCGAACTGCGCGGCAACGGCGCCGGCTCACCGAAACCGAGCGCGGCCAGCACCTACGGGTACCACGAACTCGCCGCGGTGGATTTTCCGGCGATCTTCGAGGTGGTCCGCACCCGCTTCCCCGACCGCACCCCGTACGTGCTGGGCCACAGTATGGGCGGGCAACTGTCGGCGCTGTACGCGGCGCGGGTCCGCGGCCGCCTCGCGGGGCTGATCCTCGTCGCGTCCGGTACCCCCTACTACCGGGGTTTTCGCGGCCTGCTCGCACCGGGCATGCTGGTCGGCACCGCCGCGGTCTCACTGACCGCCGGGCTGGCCGGAGTGTGGCCGGGCGACAAACTCGGCCCCAACGGTTTCGGCCGCCAGTCGAAGGTGCTCGTCTCCGATTGGGCCCGGCTGGCCCGCACCGGCCGGTTCGAACCGGCCGGTGCCGATATCGACTACGAGGAACGTCTCACCCGGCTGAAACTGCCCGTACTCTCGATCACTCTGACCGGCGACGAACTGGCCCCGCGGACGTCGGCCGGGCACCTGCTGGACAAACTGCCGAACGCCGACAAGACGACCTGGCACGCGCCCCGGCCGCAGGGCCACAACGGCTGGATCTCCGAACCCGCCGACGTGGTCGACCGTGTCGAGAAGTGGTTACACGATCGGTGACCGGCCGGATCACTTCGCGGTCCGGCCCTCGATGAGCATCTGGGTGAAGAACTCGTAGATCAGGGCCGCCTGGAACGCCGACTGCTTGTTGTCGGCGGCGCCGCCGTGCCCGCCCTCGATATTCTCGTGGTACCAGACCCGGTGACCCTGTTCCTCCAGCAGCGCGGCCATTTTGCGGGCATGCCCCGGATGCACGCGATCGTCACGGGTGGAGGTGGTCAGCAGGATCGGCGGATAGGTGGCGCCCGCACCGGTTTCCGCGGCCCGCTGATAGGGGGAGTACCGGCTGATATACGCCCATTCCTCCGGCACATCCGGGTCACCGTATTCCGCCACCCAGGACGCACCCGCCAGCAGCCGGTGGTACCGCCGCATATCCAGGAGCGGCACCTGGCAGACGATCGCCCCGAACAATTCCGGGTAGCGGGTGAGCATCACGCCCATCAGCAGACCGCCGTTACTGCCGCCGACGGCACCGAGCCGGTCGGCGGTGGTTATTCCGCGAGCCACCAGGTCGCGGGCGATCGAGGAGAAATCCTCGTACACCTTGTACCTGTTCTCCTTCTGCACCGCGGTATGCCACTGGGGCCCGTATTCCCCGCCGCCGCGGATATTGGTCATCACATAGGTGCCGCCCTGTTCCAGCCACCCGATACCGGAAGCGCCGCCGTAGCCGGGGGTCCGGGACACCTCGAACCCGCCGTAGCCCGACATCACCGTGGGCGCCGGCGTACCCCGGGTATCGCGGTGCCGGATCACGAAGTACGGGATCGATGTTCCGTCATCCGAGCGCGCGAAGAACTGTTCGGTCTCGATACCGGTGGCGTCGAAGAACGCGGGCTCCTGCTTCCATTCGGTCACCGGCGCGCCGACCGACCCCGCGAGCAGTGTCGTCGGTGTGGTGAACCCGCTGGTCATGAGCATGTAGTCGTCCCCGCCCTCGAGCGGGTCGAGATTCATGATGCCGGTGGTGGCCATGGTGGGGGTGTCGGCGAGCGGTTCCGTACGCCAGCCCTCGGCACCCGGGGTGAGAACGTACAGCTTGGTCTGCACATCCTCCAGGGTCACCAGCAGCAGATGATTCTCGGTCCAGCCGTAACCGTGCAGCGAGGTATGCGCGTCCGGCTCGAACAGCACGTCGAAATCGCGCCCGCCGGCGCGGAAATCGGTGAAATTCGTGGCGATCAGGGCACCGGCGGCATAGGTGTTACCCCCGACCTCCCACGGCGATTTCAACCGGACCAGCAGCCATTCCTTATACCACGACTCGTCGGCGTCCGACGGTGTCTCCAGGTGGGTTCGGGAACCGTCGTCCTCCAGCAGGAAGACCTCTTCGTGGAAGAAATCGGTCGCCTGTGCGATGTAGTGGCGCTCGTAACCGGGGGTCCGGTCATAACCCGCCGAGACGGAGACATCGGTTACCGCGCCCTCGAAAACTGTTTCCGCGGCGTCGAGCGCGGTGCCCCGGCGCCAGCGTTTCGCGATCCGCGGATATCCGGATCCGGTGAGCGAGCCGGGGCCGAAATCGGTTCCCACATAGACGGAATCGATATCGATCCAACTGATCCGCGACTTCGCTTCCGGCAGGAAGTACCCCCCGTCCTCCGGGGCGATGAATTCGCGTGTTTCCATATCGAATTCACGGACGACCTTGGCGTCCGCACCACCCCGCGAAAGACTGATCAGTGCCCGGCTCTGGGACGGGCGCAACACTCCGGCACCGCCCCAGACCCAGTTCTCGTCCTCGGCGGCGGCGACCGCGTCGAGGTCGATCAGAACATCCCATTCGGGCTCCGCTTTCACGTATTCGGCGAAGGTGGTGCGCCGCCACAGACCGCGCGGATGCGCCGCGTCGCGCCAGAAGTTGTACAGCCACTGCCCGCGCCGGCCGGGGAAGGCGATCTTGGCGTCGGTATCCAGCATGTCCAGGATCCGGCGCTGCAGCACATCGAACCGGTCGCCGACGGCGAACCGCTCCATGACGACCTCGTTGTGCGCCCGGGCGAAATCGAGTGCCCGCTCGCCGGTGACCTCTTCGAGCCAGAGGTAGGGATCGGCTTCGCTGTCCTGTACGCCACTCATCCGACCATTGTCACCCAACCGGACGCGCGGTACGGAACCGTCACGGACCCGTTCGGTCGCACCCGCGCGCTACGGCCGTCGCGCCGGTCGGCGAAGGCCGCCGCCGGCGCCGCCCTTTCCGAGCTCACCCGGCCTCGGGTTCGGCCAGCTTCGTCCACTGATCGAGCCTGGTAGGAATGGCGGCACCAGGCGGGTGGTCGGAGGATGCACCGGTCGGGAAGAGGGCCAGATCCTCCTGCCCGGACAACCATGCGTAGGCGCCGGGCTTGGTGTCCATAGCACCCAGATGACCCACCTCGCCGCCGGGCACCGTATACATCTGAACTTGCTCCGGCCGTAATTGTTCAGCGATTTTGTGCGCATGGGCGGAGGGTGTGAGTCCGTCTCCGCTCGCGGTCCATATCATCGTCGGACAGCTGATATCGCCGAGTTCGAAACCCCAGGGTTTGCCCATGCAAGTCGTCAGATCCTCCTTCCATGCCACCTCGCCCTTCGTCAAGGCTTCGGTGTACATCGCGCACAGCTTTTCGGCGTTTCTCTCCACGGTTTCTCTGTCGGCCGCGCCGAGCTCATCTCTCGGAATACCGATGATCGTTGTCGGATCGGTGGGAGAGGCCCGAAAATTCATGATCTTGGAATCACACGCGTCGATGAGTTGCCCCACCTTGGTATCTATGCCCTTGGCCGATATATCCAATCCGGCTTGCTGGGTCATGCCCACGAAGTAGTCATTTTTCATCACGGCAGGCGGTGCGAGGGGGACGAGCAGCGCGAGCCTGGTGACCCGGTCGGGCAGGCCGGCCGCTACAGCCGCCGCGTGGGGAGTGCCGCCGGACCTACCGACGACAGCGAATTCACCGATTCCCAGATGGTCTGCGATCGCTCGGACGTGCTCGGCGGAATCGGCGATTCTCGCTCCCGGCTGTAGATCGGAGCCGCCGTAGCCCGCGCGGTCGTAGGTGATCAGCCGGACGTCCAGGCGATCGAGCAGCTCGGGCGGAGCGGTATCCACTCGGCTGCCCGGCGTCCCGTGGATCTGGATTATCGGTGTTCCGCCGTCCGGCCCCTCGGCACGGCACTGCAACCTGCTCCCGTTGGGCAGAGTGACGACGAAATCGCCAGGATGCCCATCCCCGCCCCGCATTCCTGGACCCGGCGGGCCACCACCGGATCCGGAGCCGCCGGACATTTCGTTCCGGTGGCCATGGCCACCGCTGACTTTCGTGTTGCTGTGCATGGGCGACACTCTGCGCGACGCGCCGAGGTCACCGGGGGTGGGCTTTCGGAATCGATCGGCGCCGATGTGCTCGGACACTGCGGACGGAAGAGCATGCCCGACGGACCCGGACGCAGTCGCGAATATCGTCGCGTACCCGCCCGTGACTGCCCGCAATCTATTGCCAACAGCCGCACACAGATTCTGAAGGCTATCTCCGAGCACGAATTCGACCGCATTCAGCCGTAAGCCGGACTGCGGCGAACTTCGCATCGAATAGCGAACCAGGGCGGACCGGCGTGGACCGGTCGATCTCAGCGAAGGAAGAACCGCTCCAGCCGACCGCTGACAACTTCCACGTCGACATCGACCCACACCTCTACAACACTGGGAAACAACCCTGGGAAACCGGGGCCTCATCTAACCACGAACTTGCAGCCACTGTGCGATCTCTTCGTCGGTTTGCCCGCCCCCGGAGACCCGGCGAAGTTCGTGACCGGCTCCCCGCAGCGGGCGCTCGCCGACCTCGACTACACCCTCTGCACGCCGAGGAGCCTTTCGACGAGCTCGGGGATCACCCTCTCCCGCAGAGCGATCCTCCGATTTCGACAGACCGGTCACCACCGCAGCGAGGTGCGGCAGAAGATTCCACCAGCACAGCTCGCGCGCCGTAGCCGATCGGCGGCGTAGGTGAACAGACCGAGGGCCGGTCCACCGTAACGGTGGACCGGCCCTCGATTCGGAAAAAATTGCCGGGTGGCGGGACTCAGAAGTCCATGCCGCCCATGCCGCCGGTCGGATCGGCCGGCGCGGCGGCCGCCTTCTCCGGCTTGTCGGCGACAACGGCCTCGGTGGTCAGGAACAGGGCCGCGATGGAGGCCGCGTTCTGCAGGGCCGAGCGGGTGACCTTGACCGGGTCGGCGACACCGGCGGCGAGCAGGTCCTCGTACTCGTTGGTCGCGGCGTTGAGGCCCTGACCGGCGGGCAGGTTGGAAACCTTCTCCGCGACGACGCCGGGCTCGAGGCCGGCGTTGAAGGCGATCTGCTTCAGCGGAGCCGACAGCGCCACCTTCACGATGTTCGCGCCGGTCGCCTCGTCACCGTCGAGCTTCAGGTCGTCCAGAGCCGGGGCCGACTGCAGCAGGGCCACGCCACCACCGGCGACGATGCCCTCTTCGACGGCGGCCTTGGCGTTGCGCACGGCATCTTCGATGCGGTGCTTGCGCTCCTTGAGCTCGACCTCGGTCGCGGCACCGGCCTTGATGACCGCAACACCGCCGGCCAGCTTGGCCAGGCGCTCCTGCAGCTTCTCGCGGTCGTAGTCCGAATCCGAGTTCTCGATCTCGGTGCGGATCTGCGCCACGCGGCCCTGGATGGCCTCCGCGTCGCCCGCGCCCTCGACGATGGTGGTCTCGTCCTTGGTGACGACGACCTTGCGCGCCTGGCCGAGCAGCTCGATGCCGGCGGTCTCCAAGGAGAGGCCGACCTCTTCGCTGACGACCTCGCCACCGGTGAGGATGGCGATATCGGCGAGCTGGGCCTTGCGGCGGTCACCGAAGCCCGGGGCCTTGACGGCGACGGACTTGAAGGTGCCGCGGATCTTGTTCACGACCAGGGTCGACAGGGCCTCACCCTCGACGTCCTCGGCGATGATCAGCAGCGGCTTGCCGGCCTGGATGACCTTCTCCAGCAGCGGCAGCAGATCCTTGACGGTGGAAACCTTCGAGCCGACCAGCAGGATGTAGGGGTCCTCGAGGACCGCTTCCTGACGCTCGGGGTCGGTGACGAAGTAGCCCGAGATGTAGCCCTTGTCGAAGCGCATACCCTCGGTGAGCTCCAGCGACAGACCGAAGGTCTGCGCCTCTTCGACGGTGATGACGCCTTCTTTGCCGACCTTGTCCATGGCCTCGGCGATCAGCTCACCGATGGACGGGTCACCCGCGGAGATACCGGCGGTGGCGGCGATCTGCTCCTTGGTCTCGACCTCCTTGGCGGAGTCGAGCAGCTTGGCGGTGACGGCCTCGACGGCCTTCTCGATGCCGCGCTTCAGGCCCAGCGGGTTCGCGCCGGCCGCGACATTGCGCAGACCCTCGCGCACCAGCGCCTGAGCGAGCACGGTGGCGGTGGTGGTGCCGTCGCCCGCGACATCGTCGGTCTTCTTGGCGACTTCCTTGACCAGCTCGGCGCCGATCTTCTCGTACGGGTCCTCCAGCTCGATCTCCTTGGCGATGGACACACCATCGTTGGTGATCGTGGGGGCGCCCCACTTCTTCTCGAGCACGACGTTGCGGCCCTTCGGCCCCAGCGTCACCTTGACCGCGTCGGCGAGGGCGTTCAGGCCCCGCTCGAGGCCGCGACGGGCCTCTTCGTCGTACGCAATTGTCTTGGCCATTGCGGTGAGATCCTCCAAGTAATGAGGCTGACACACAGGATGACCGCATTGTCGGGTCACCCTTTAGCTACGCTTGTGGCCAGGTTCGGTGCCCGCGACGGACGACCAGGGGTGTCGTGGTACCCGATCTCACCGTCCCGACCTTGGCACTCTCCGGTCGGGAGTGCCAAAGCCATTTTTAGCACTCACCGGTGCCGAGTGCAAGGTCGTGTTCATTTGCCCCGCCTCCGGCGGGGCGGGTCGGGGCCCTGTGACCCCGATTCTTCACTCCGCCGCTCAGTCGCTGCGCTCCTTCGCTCTGTCGCTCCAGAATCGGGGGCGGGCCCCGACCATTTGCGGGTGAACGATCCAGGGATGTGGGCTGTGAGAATCACGCGGTTCCCCGTTCCCCGGCCACGTCGGATGCGACCCCGAATAGGGTCAGAGACTGTCGGTGACCCGCAGGGCAAGAGCCAGAAAGGCATCCGCGCGCCGCTCCTCCGGGGTGCGCGGCTCCCCCTCGTCGATCGTGACGAATTCGGCATCGTGCAGCAGCAGTTCGGCCTCGACCCGCATGATGGCGCGAATGAACGGCGGCGCGACCTCCGGCGGTAGATCACCGTTGACCACATAGCTCCCGTCCGACAACGACTCGGTGGAGACGTAGGTCAATGCGCGCAGCAGATCGTCCCGGTGCTCACCGGCCACCAGGTCGGAATCCGTTTCATCCGCCATTGCTATAGATTACCGGGCCACCGGCCCGGATCGGGCGCATCGGGGCCCCCGCCTGCGGTAACATCAGCGCGGCGGGCGGCGCCACGCGGCATACGGCTCACCGCGGACCGATTCGAATCGCGCCGATCGCACAGCGCGGAGGCCCGGGTACCTCCGCGGCCGGGCGTACGCTAGTCCTTCTCGGCGACGATCTGCCGCAGCAACTCGACCAACCGGGTTTCGATCGGCTCCTTGCGCAATCCGGCATCACTCAGGATTCCCGAGCCGTTCTCCAGTTCGAGCACGGCGAGCAGGATGTGCTCGGTGCCGATGTAGTTGTGCGCGAGTCGCAGGGCCTCGCGGAAGGTCAGCTCCAGCGCTTTTTTCGCGTCGGCGCCGAAGGGGATGAGTCCGCTCATCTTGCCGGCGGCAGTCGCGGCCTTGAGAGCCTCCGGCCCGGCCGTCGCATCGCCGTCCACCGCGGTCAGGGCCGCGCTCGCGACATCGGCGAGGGCGACCCCCTGCTCCACGATCAACTGACCGGCCAGGCCGTCCGCCTCACTGAGTAGACCCAGGACCAGATGGCCGAGCGAAATCTCGGCACTGCCGGTGATACCGGCGGCCTCCTGGGCCGCGACCACGACCGCGCGGGCGCGCGGGGTGAATTTGCCGAATCCGGCATTGGGGTCCATCTCGGCGGAGGGATCGCCCGACGGCTTGGGCACGAAGCGTTTCTGGGCAGCCTGCTTGCTCACGCCCATACTCGCGCCGATCTCGGTCCAGGAGGCGCCCGAACGGCGGGCCTGATCGACGAAATGACCGATCAGATGATCGGCCAGCTCATCGAGATGACCCGCGGTGACCACCGCGTCGGCGAGTTGCTCCAGGGCGTTGTCGGGACGGGCCTTCTTGATGACCTCGATGAGGTCGTCCAGACGTACTGTTGTCATGCGTCAACTATAGGTTGACGCATGACTATCGTCAACCGGAAGTTGACGGCAGAGTCCCTCAGTTCCGCCCGCCCGGCCGGCGCAACCGCAACCGCGAATCGCCGCGCAGCGCCGGCCGCCGGATATCGGGGCGGCGCAGTACCGGCCGCCGGATCTCCGGGCGGCGCAGGACGGTCAACCGGCGGTCGGCCCGGCGCTGCGCGCGGCGCTCGGCCGGTTTGTACTGCCAGGTCTCGGGCCGGGCCGCCACCCAGCGCCGCGAGTACCACGCGAAGGGGATATGCCCCAGGTACAGCACGATCAGCACGAGCAACAGCACGATGGGGTAGGTGATCAGCGCCGCGCCGGCCAGCGCGACCAGCACCAGCAGGCCGGCGGCGGCCTGCGGGGCGACCGACACCGACTTGAGGGCCAGCGTGGGGATGGTGCTCACGCACAACGCCGCGGTGAAGACCGTCCAGGCCGCGACCACGGGGAAACTCGTCCACCAGCCGGCGCCGAACTGCACGTACACCGCGATGGGAGCCATCGCGATGAGCGCGCCCGCCGGAGCCGGGACCCCGACGAAGTACTCGCGCGCCCAATCGGGACGGGTGTCGTCGTCGAGCAGGGTGTTGAACCGGGCCAGCCGTAGCACGATGCTCACCGCGAAGAGCAGCGCGACGATCCAGCCCGAGCCGCTGCTCGCACCGTTGAACAGCACCACGTAGAGCACCAGCGCCGGGGCCACCCCGAAGGAGATGGCGTCGGAGAGGGAGTCCAGCTCGGCGCCGATCTTGGTGGTCGCCGACAGCAACCGCGCCAGCCGGCCGTCGAGGGTATCCAGGACCGCGGCCGCGCCGATCATGGCGAGCGCGAGCTTCAGTTCCCCCTCCAGTCCGAACCGCACCGCGGACAGTCCCGAGCACAGCGCCAGGATGGTGACGATACTGGGCAGCAGCAGGACCGATCGGCGCCGCCTGCCTTCGATGACCTGCTCCATCACACGCCCGCCGACGGCAGGACCGCCAGCACCGTCTCCCCCCCGATCGTCCGCTGGCCGATGTTCACCAGCAGTTCGGTCCCGGCCGGGAAGTAGGTGTCCACGCGGGACCCGAAACGGATCAGTCCGTAGGTGTCGCCGATCGTGATCCGGTCACCGGCGGCGGCATCGCAGACGATCCGCCGGGCCAGCAGACCGGCGATCTGAACCACCACCACCTGCTGCCCGTCCGCGGTCTCGATCAGCATGCTGCTGCGTTCGTTGACCTCGCTGGCATCGGCCAGGTCGGCGGATTTGAACTGCCCGCGCCGGTAGCGCACATCGCGCACCACACCCGAGACCGGCGTGCGCTGGACGTGCACGTCCAGGACCGACAGGAAGATACTCACCCGGGGCAGCGGCTGATCGCCGAGACCCAGCTCGGGCGGGGGCGCGGCCGTGTCGACCAGGGCGACCTCACCGTCGGCGGGAGCGACCACCACGCCGGGCCGATTCGGCGGGACGCGGTGGGGATGCCGGAAGAAGGCGGCGCTCGCCGCGGCTGCCGCGAGCGCGGTCCGGCGGACCCAGCGCCGCCTGCGGCCCAGGACGGCGACCCCGAGCGGAACGGCCACGAAGGGCAATCCGGCCGGATGCATCGGCGGGATCGCACTGCGCACCAGATCGGCCAGATGGGCCGGACCGGTGGTTTCCGGGGTGCCGGGCGGCGTGGGACGGCGTGCCACTGATTCCTCTTTCGTACTCGGTTCGATCGGCGCGGACTCCGGGTGGCGGCCGGTCACCGCGCACGGGCCGGCCGAACCTGTCGGCGCAAGCGTTCACACCTTACGCCGAACAGGCCGGTGGCACCGGGTGTCGAACCGAGGCCTACCTCCGTACGACCAACTTCACCAGGAACAAGAGGATGACGGCGCCGGCCAGGCAGGTGAAGAAGCTGAAGAACCAGCCTGCGCTGTTCACATCGACACCGAATGCCGAGAGCAGGAAGCCGCCGATGAGCCCGCCGACGATACCTACCACGATATTGAGCAGAATGCCCTGCTGGGCGTCGGTTTTCATGAGCTTACTGGCGATCCAGCCGGCGATACCGCCGATGATGATCCAGCCGATGATGCCGAGTCCGAGCATGAGTTGTTCCTCGCTTGTTCTCCGGGTACCCGTCCGCGGCCGCGGACGTGCATCGCCGCAATACCCGGAGTCGATCTCGATAACCCCCGGCGAATATCGAATAATCGATGCCGCCGCCCGTACTTGGGGATAATATGAGGGTGCCTCATGTCTCCGGATTGCCCGGTGACCGCGACCACACACGCGGCCGGCGGGTGAGGAATCCATATCGAAAACGGGTCCACCCTCGCGGCGACCCAGCCGCAGGTACATAGGAGAAGCACCATGGCTACTCAGATCGCCCAGACGACCGGAGCCCAGCACACCGCGATCCTGGGGCTGGGCGTGTACCGCCCGGCGCGAGTCGTGACCAACGACGAGGTAGCCGGACCCATTGATTCCAGCGACGAGTGGATCCGGACCCGTTCGGGTATCCGCACCCGCCGCTTCGCCGACGACACCGAGACCATCCATTCGATGAGCGTGGCCGCCTGTCGCGGCGCCCTGGACGCGGCCGGGATCGCCGGCGACCAGGTCGACTGCGTCATCGTCGCCACCTCGACCCATCTGCTGCTGACCCCCGCCGCCGCGCCCCGGATCGCCACCGAACTCGGCACCGGGGGCGCCGCCGCCTTCGATATCTCCGCCGGCTGCGCCGGCTTCTGCCACGGCCTGGCCATGGCCTCGGATCTGGTCCGCGCGGGCACCGCCTCGCACGTGCTCGTCATCGGGGTGGAAAAGCTCAGCGATACCGTCAACCCGGCCGACCGCGGTACCGCGTTCCTGTTCGCCGACGGCGCGGGCGCGGTGGTGGTGGGCGCGGCCGAGGAACAGGGCATCGGGCCGACCGTCTGGGGTTCCGACGGCACCCAGCACCGGGTCATCCGCCAGGACAAGGACTGGGTCGAGTTCTTCGCCGAGATCGAGGAGAAGGGTACCGACGCCGTCCGTCCCTACCTGGCCATGGAGGGCACCGCGGTGTTCCGCTGGGCGGCGCACTCTTTGGAAAAGGTCTGCCGCGACGCCATCGACCGCGCCGGACTGTCCACCGACGACCTGGACGCCATGATCCCGCACCAGGCCAACGGCCGGATCATCGAGATCATGGCGCGGGTGCTGAAACTGCCGGAGAACTGCGCGCTGGCCAACGATATCGAGGAGGCCGGCAACACTTCGGCAGCCTCGATTCCGCTGGCGATGGAGACCCTCCTGCGCACCGGGCAGTCCAAGCCCGGCGATACCGCCCTGCTCATCGCCTTCGGCGCCGGGCTCTCCTACGCGGCCCAGGTCGTGAACCTGCCGAAGTTCAGTTCGCCTCGGCCGCTGTCCTGATCTTCGCCAGCGATTCGTTCATCCCGGCGACCAGGTTCTCCTCGAACGCCGGCTCCCCACCGAGCACCGCATTGATCAGGGTCCGCGATACCCAGGTGGTGCCGTTGGGGACGTCCCGGCGTTCGACGAGCCGGGTCCCGTTCTCGGTGGGCTCGAGCGTGTAGGTCCACACCGTCCGGTTCTGGCTCACGCGAAAGGCCAGTGCACTGTTCTTTTCGTAGCGCAGGATGCGCGAGGTGGTCGGCCAGAACTTCCAACCGTCCCGGTTGAGGTTGATCGTCAGCGTGCCCGCTCGCGGCTTACCGATCGGGACCATCCGGACACACTGCGGACTGAACTCCGGCATCCGGCTCGGGTCGGCGAGCACCGCCCAGACCCGCTCCGGCGGTGCGGCGATATCGATGCTGGCTTCGAGGTTTTTCGGCAACGTTGCCTCCGGGTAGATGAAACTCCAAGTATCAGAAAGAGTAGCGATAGGCGACGGCTCGGTCACATTTACCCGCGCCGTGTATCGATATCACCGATCCGGAAGCAGAATCGATTGCGGCACCCCATCGGCTGCCGTACACGCCACCGCCAGCAAGACGCGTCGCCAGCAAATACACAGCTACCGTAAGGTGATGGGCCGTGAACTTTCGCTCGCTACTGCGCCGCCAGATCCCCGAGGGACTGCCGCAACTCCCGGCACTCGAACCCGATGACCCCTCCGGAACCGCCAGGATCGACGAACGGCTGGAACGTCTACTCACCCCCACCGAACTGGATATGGTCCTGCACCATCGAGTCTGAACCCCGGCGTTCGCAGCCCCGGCTGCGGCGGGGGCGGCCGCGCACCACCCGGTACGCTGCTGGTCGCGCCGGAGGCTCCGGCGTGGCCGACCACCGGGGAATGCGTTATGAAGCGAATCTCAACTGTTGTGCTCGCCGCTGCCGCCACCGCGGCGCTGGCGCTTTCGGGTTGCTCTTCCGAAGAAGAGCCGGCCGAAGCGTCGGGCCTGCGCAAGAACACCGCGACCGCGCAGACGGCGCCGCAGACGGAATCCGGCGACGGCGCCACCGCCGGAACCACCACCCCGGACGCGGAAGAAACTCCCGCGCCGTCGCCGGAAACCACCCCCACCGAGGACGATTCCGCCGGCGACGCCCCTGCCGCGGACCGCCCCTCCGACACCACCTGCGGCCAGTTCGCACAGCTCGACGAACCGCAGCAGCAGCAACTCATCGGTCAGATCCTCGCCGAGAATCCCGACAGCGCGTTCGTGGGCAACCCCAACGCCGCACTCGGCACCGCCAAACTGGTGTGCAACTCGCAGAAGCTGGCCGATCAGAAGGTCGCCGTGGTCGCGGGGATCGTCGTCAACGGATAAAGAGGGTGCGGCCGGTCGCGGCCGCACACTTTCAGCTACCGGTCATCGAGATCTCGTCGTTGCCGTGGGCGAGGTAAGCGGTATCTCCGCCGGTATCGATCGTGATGATCCGGGATTCCGCACGCGGCGGGCGACCGCGGCACGTGAACCGCGTGATACTCGACGCCGCTCACCGGGCCCGCGCCCCGGCATTCCCGAAAGCGGCGCAGAATGGCACGGTGGCTGAGTTGGCGTTGACCGTTCGTCTGAATCCCTCCGCCGCCGACGCCCGGCGCGGGGTGGTCCGGCTGCATCCCGAGGCGCTCACCGCCCTCGGGTTACGCGAATGGGACGGTGTCTCACTCATCGGCGCACGCCGTACCGCGGCCGTGGTGGGCCGGGCGCCCGCGGGGACTCCGGCCGGTACCGCGCTCCTCGACGATGTGACCCTGTCCAATGCCGGCCTGCGGGAGAACGCGGGCGTGGTGGTGGCGCCGGCCGTGGTGTACGGCGCCCGCCACGTCACCGTGAGCGGATCCCGGCAGGCCACGCAGTCGATTCCGGCGGCCACGCTGCGCCAGGCGCTGCTCGGCAAGGTGGTGACCGTGGGTGACACGGTATCCCTGCTGCCCCGGGAACTGGGACCGGATATTCCGTCGTCGGTGGCGAGTCAGGCGTTGTCGCGGGCGTTCGGGATCGCCTGGACCTCCGAATTGCTCACCGTGGTCACCACCGATCCGCCCGGTGCGCCGGTCAGCGTGCAACCGAACACGGCGGTCGAGTGGACGGCGGGGGTCGCCACCGGTGACGAGCCGGCTCCCGTCCGGGTGAACGAATATCCTGGGCCGGAACAGGCGCTGGCGCCGAGCCACCTCGACACAGTGACGGGCGGCGACCTGCCCGGATCCGTTCCGGTCGGGAAAGCGCCGCCTCCCGAACTGAAGGTGGAGGATCTGGCCGGGGTGCAGCCGCAGGCGGCGAAGCTGGCGGAATGGCTGAGCCTGGCACTGGACGAACCCGAATTGCTCAAGGCGCTGGGCGCGACCCCACGGTTGGGTGTGCTCGTCACCGGCCCGGCCGGGGTGGGTAAGACCACGCTGGCCAGAGCCGTCGTGGCACCACGCCGGATGGTGGAACTGGACGGGCCGTCGGTCGGCGCGGCGGAGAGCGGGGCCCGGTTGCGCGCGGTCGCCGCCGCGGCCGCGGCCGTGGGTTCGGGCCGGGGCGGCATTCTGCTGATCACCGATATCGACGCGCTGCTACCCGAACCGGCCGAACCGGTCGCGACGCTGATCCTGGATCAGTTGCGGGCGGCGCTGGCCGAACCGTGCGTGGCGCTGTTGGCCACCACCGCGCATCCGGCGGCGATCGACCGGCGGTTACGGGCGCCCGATCTGTGCGACCGGGAACTCGCGCTGACGCTGCCCACCGCCGGGATGCGCCGGGCCTTGCTGGAACAGCTGCTGCGCAAGGTACCCACCGGCGAGCTACGACTGGACGAGATCGCCGCGTCGGCCCCCGGGTTCGTGGTCGCCGATCTCGCCGCGCTGTGCCGGGAGGCGGCCCTGCGGGCGGCCGCGCGAGCGAGCCGGGACGGCACCGAACCACTTCTCGAGCACGAGGACCTCAGCGGCGCTCTGCAGGTCATCCGGCCGCTGTCGCGTTCGGGTACCGAGGAATTGGCCCTCGGCGATCTCGGTCTCGACGATGTGGGCGATATGGCCGAGACCAAGCAGGCGTTGACCGAGTCGGTTCTCTGGCCGCTGCGGCACCCCGATTCGTTCGCGCGGCTCGGTATCGAGCCGCCCCGCGGCGTGCTGCTGTACGGCCCGCCGGGGTGCGGGAAGACCTTCCTGGTGCGGGCGCTGGCGGGTAGCGGACAGCTGAGCGTCCACACCGTCAAGGGCGCGGAGCTGCTGGACAAATGGGTGGGCTCCTCCGAACGCGCGGTGCGCGAGCTCTTCCAGCGGGCCCGGGACTCGGCGCCCTCGCTGATCTTCCTGGACGAGGTGGACGCGCTGGCGCCGCGCCGCGGCCAGAGCTCCGATTCCGGAGTCACCGACCGGGTGGTGGCGGCGCTGCTCACCGAGTTGGACGGAGTGGAACCGCTGCGCGATGTGGTGGTCCTGGGCGCCACCAACCGGCCGGAACTGATCGATCCGGCCCTGCTGCGACCGGGCCGGCTCGAACGGCTGGTGTTCGTGCCCCCACCGGACGCCGAGGCCCGAGCGGCCATTCTGCGTACGACCGGCCGCGCGGTCCCGCTGGCGGAGTCGGTGGACCTGGACCGGCTCGCGGCCGAGCTGGACGGTTTTTCCGCCGCGGACTGCGCGGCACTACTGCGTGAGGCGGCGCTGGCGGCCATGCGCCGTGATGTGGATGCCGCGGATGTGACGGCCGCGGATATCGACGCCGCCCGCCGGGCGGTGCGCCCCTCACTGGCGGCCGATCAGGTGGAGTCGCTGCGCCGGTACGCGGAGTCCCGCCGCTGACTCGTTCCCGTTCTGTCCGATATGACTGACCTGGTGAAACTGTTGCCGAAGGGTAGCCGAATGCGGGCGCGCATCTCTTAATCTGTACGATTGTCCCAGTTCGTGCTCGCATATGCTGAGCGCGCAATACCCCGCCGCCCCTATCTCGACGGAGGTAACGCTTGCTCGCCATTCTGCTCGCGCATGCCCTGGCCGCGCTGATCGCGCCCGCCGCCGTGCGAGTACTGGGCCGCAACGCGTTCTATCCGCTGGCGCTGGTACCGCTCGGCTGCCTCGGCTGGGTGATCACCCACTGGAACGACGAGATAAAGGTTCGGATGCAGTGGGCCCCGACCATCGATCTGAGCCTGGACCTGCGCTTCGACTCCCTGGCCACCGTGATGAGTGCGCTCGTCCTGGGCATCGGCGCCCTGGTCCTGGCCTACTGCGCCCGCTACTTCACCGACGACGAACCGAAGCTCGGCTCCTTCGCCGCCTGGCTGGTCGCCTTCTCCGGCGCCATGTTCGGCCTGGTCACCAGCGACAACATGCTGTTGCTGTTCACCTTCTGGGAAGTGACCACCGTCCTGTCGTTCCTGCTGGTCGGCCACAACTCCGACAGCGTGCCGGGCCGCCGCGCGGCTCTGCAGGCCCTGCTGGTCACCGGTGCGGGCGGCCTGGCCATGCTCGCCGGCATCGTCATCCTCGGCGAGGCGTACGGCAGTTACCTGCTGTCGGATCTGCTGGCCGCCACCGACCGTCCCGGCGGCGTCGCGATACAGGTCGCGGTGGTCCTCGTCCTGGTGGGCGCGCTGAGCAAATCCGCCATCGTGCCGCTGCACTTCTGGCTGCCCGGCGCCATGGCCGCACCCACCCCGGTCAGCGCCTACCTGCATGCCGCCGCCATGGTGAAAGCCGGCGTCTACCTGATCGCGCGCCTGGCGCCCGCGTTCGCCGACGCCCCGGTCTGGCGACCGCTCGTCCTCACCCTCGGCCTGGCGTCCATGCTGCTGGCCGGTTTGCGCGCGATGCAGGTCACCGATTTGAAACTGGTTCTGGCCTTCGGCACCGTGAGTCAGCTGGGTTTCCTGGTGACCATGGTGGGCCTGGGCACCCCGGATGCGGCGCTCGCCGGGATCGGCCTGGTGGTGGCGCACGCGCTGTTCAAGGCCGCGCTCTTCCTGGTGGTCGGCATCATCGACCACGGAGCCGGTACCCGTGACCTGCGCGAACTCTCCGGGTTGGGCCGGCGCGCACCTGTCCTCTTCGGCGCCGCGTCGCTGGCCGCGCTGAGCATGGCGGGCATCCCACCGCTCTGGGGATTCGTGGCGAAGGAATCGGCGCTGGCCGCCGAACTCGACGCCGCGCCGCTCTCACCCACCGTCCGGCTGCTGCTGGCCGCCGGATTGGTGCTGGGGTCCATGCTCACCGTCGCCTACAGCGCACGCTTCATCTGGGGCGCTTTCGCCGACAAGCCCGGGGTCCCGGTCCCGGGGTGGCACACGCCGGGCATCGGGCTGAGCGCGGCGCCGGTGCTGCTGGCCGTGGGCTCGCTGGGTGCCGGACTCGCCGCCCCCTGGATGGACGGTCTGCTGGCGCCCTACGCCGAAACCCTGCCCGGCGCCCTCACCGGTCATCTCCAGCTCTGGCACGGCCTGACCTGGCCGTTGCTGCTCACCGTCGTGATCATCGCCGGTGGCCTCGTCCTGTTCGCGGCGCGCGACCGGTTCGGTGAATCGGCGACACTGCTGGGCAACGCCGACCGCGGCTACGATGCCGCGCTGCGGGCGGCCGACCGACTCTCGCTGCGCATGACCGGTGCCGTCCAGCGCGGTTCGCTGCCGCTCACCCAGGCGGTCATCCTCGGCACCCTGGTGATCGTGCCCGCGGTGGTATTGGCGGTCGGCACTCGGGCCGGGGTCGAACTGCGCCTGTGGGACTCCCCGCTGCAGATGGTGATCGGCGCCATCATGATCGCCATGGCGCTGGGCGCGACGGTGCTGCGCAACCGGCTGGCCAGCGTGCTGGTGGTCGGGCTCACCGGCTACGGATGCGGTGTCGTCTTCGCCCTGCACGGCGCGCCCGACCTGGCATTGACACAGTTCCTCGTGGAAACGCTGACGCTGGTGGTGTTCGTCCTGGTGCTGCGGGCTTTCCCGGCCGAGATCGGACCGGAACAGCAGGCCGGCTTCCAGGTCGGCCGGGCGGCGATCGCCATCGCGGCCGGTATCGCGGTGCCGGTGCTGGCGGCGTTCGCCGTGGCGGCGCGCAACGCCCGGCCTATTTGGGAACGTATCCCGGACGCGGCCTACGAGTTCGGCGGCGGCAAGAACGCGGTCAATGTGCTGCTGGTCGATATCCGCGCCTGGGACACACTCGGCGAGATATCGGTGCTGGTCGTAGCTGCCACCGGGGTGGCCTCGCTGGTGTTCCGCAGTCGGCGGTTCGGTCTGCCGCCGCGCGCCGCCGACGCACCCAACTACCGGCCCGGCGGCAAGGTGGGCTGGTTGCCCGCGGGCCGGCTGGTCGACCGCCGCGACCGCTCCATGGTCCTGCAGATCACGACCCGCCTGGTGTTCCCCACCATCATGGTGCTGTCGGTCTACTTCTTCTTCTCCGGCCACAATGCGCCCGGCGGCGGTTTCGCCGGTGGTCTCATCGCGGGGCTGGCGCTGGTATTGCGTTATCTCGCGGGCGGCCAGTACGAACTGGGTGAGGCACTGCCGGTGGAGGCAGGCCATCTGCTCGGCGCCGGGTTGATCCTCGCCGCCGGTACCGCCGGTGCCTCGCTGCTGCTGGGAGCGCCGCCGCTGAGTTCGGTCATCCTGGAGGCGACGGTTCCGCTGCTCGGCCATGTCAAACTGGTGACCTCGCTGTTCTTCGACCTCGGTGTCTATCTGATCGTGGTGGGGCTCGTACTGGACGTATTGCGCAGCCTCGGCGCGCGCCTCGACGACGAGTTGGTGCAGTCATGAGCGCGAATCTGACCCTGCTGATCGTCGTCGGCGTACTGGTGGCCTGCGGGGTATACCTGCTGCTCGAACGCACGGTGACGAAGATGCTGCTCGGCATCCTGCTGTTCAGTAATGCGGTCAACCTGCTCATTCTCACCATGGGCGGACCCGACGGGGCGGCACCGATCCGGGGCACGGTCGATATCGAACACAGCACCATGGCCGACCCGCTGGCCCAGGCGCTGGTGCTGACCGCCATCGTCATCACCATGGGTGTTTCGGCGTTCGTGCTGGCCCTGGCCTATCGCTCCTACATCCTGACCACGAGCGAAAAAGTCGAGAACGACCCGGAGGATGTCGGGATCGCCGCGCGCCAGCCGGAGGAACCCGAAGAATGAGCTTGTCCCCCGATCTGGTCCCCGCCTTCGCCCCGCTGCCGGTGCTCATCCCGCTGCTGGCCGCCGCCGCGACGCTGGTGGCCGGGCGTCGCGCCCGCGTCCAGCGGGTCCTGGCCACGGTCGCGCTGAGCGCCGCGGTGGCCGTCTGCGCGGTGCTGCTGTATCTGGCCGACCGCGACGGGACGGTGGCCGTTCAGGTCGGCGGCTGGGAAACCCCCATCGGTATCACCATCGTGGTGGACCGGCTCTCCGCGGCCATGCTGCTGGTCTCGGCGATCGTGCTACTCGCGGTCGCCCTCTACGGCGCCGGCCAGAACATCAGCGACGCCCAGGTCCGCCAGCCGACCTCCATCTTCTGGCCCACCTACCTGATCCTCAGTGCGGGTGTGGCGATGGCGTTCCTGGCGGGCGACCTGTTCAACCTGTTCGTCGGTTTCGAGATCCTGCTGGTCGCCTCGTTCGTCCTGCTCACCCTGGGCGCGACGGCGGAACGTATCCGCGCCGGGGTGTCATACGTGATGGTCTCCATGGTGTCGTCGCTGATCTTCCTGATCGGCACCGCCGTCACCTACGGCGCCACCGGCACCCTCAACTTCGCGCAGCTGGCCCAGCGGATGGACGCCATCCCGGACGGCGTCCGTCAGGCGGTGTACGCCGTGCTGCTGGTCGCCTTCGGTATCAAGGCCGCGGTGTTCCCCCTGTCGAACTGGCTGCCCGACTCCTACCCGACCGCGCCGGCGCCGGTCACCGCGGTGTTCGCCGGCCTGCTCACCAAGGTCGGTGTGTACGCGATCGTGCGCACCCAGACGCTGCTGTTCCCGGACGGCGGATTCGACAACCTGCTGATGATCAGCGGCCTGCTCACCATGCTGATCGGCATATTCGGTGCCATCGCGCAGAGCGATATCCGGCGACTGCTCTCGTTCACGCTGGTCAGCCATATCGGCTACATGATGTTCGGGGTGGGCATCGCCAGTTCCATCGGGCTGGCGGGCACGGTGTACTACATCGCCCACCACATTCTGGTGCAGACGGCGCTGTTCCTGGTGGCCGGACTGATAGAACGCCAGGCGGGCTCCACCTCGCTGCGCCGGGTGGGCGGGCTGGCCGCGGCGAGTCCACTCCTGGCGGGGCTGTTCCTGATCCCGGCGCTGAACCTCGGCGGGATCCCGCCCTTCTCCGGCTTCATCGGCAAAGTGGCGCTGCTCCAGGCCGGTGCGCAGGACGGCAGCGTGCTCGCCTGGGTGCTGGTCGCGGGGTCGGTGGTGACCAGTCTGCTGACCCTGTACGTCATGGCGCGGGTCTGGAGTAAGGCGTTCTGGCGGCCCCGCGAACAGGCCCCCGAGGGCCATCTGGTGGCCGCCACCCTGCCGTCGCTGGTGGAGGACAACACCGACATGCTCTACGACGAACGCACCGATCCGGGCCGGTTGCCGACCATGATGGTGCTGCCGACCGCGGCGCTGGTCGCGGTCGGATTGGCGCTGACGGTATGGGCGGGCCCGGTGCTGGGGATCGCCGACCGGGCCGCGGCCGAACTGCAGGACCGCGGTGTCTATATCGGCGCGGTCCTGGGCGGGGGGCCGCGATGAGCAGACTGGTGAACCGCGACAACGTGCTGCGCGTCGGTGTCCTGATCTGGCTGACCGCGGTGTGGGTGGCGCTGTGGGGCCAGGTCAGCGTCGCCAATGTGCTGGCGGGCGCCGGCGTCGGAGTGGTCATCATGGTGGCCCTCCCACTGCCCTGGATACCGACGCGCGGACGGTTACGGCCGGTACCGCTGGTGAAACTGACGGCGGTCAGTGTCTACTACGCCCTGGAATCCAGTTTGCAACTGGCCTGGTTCGCATTACGGCCCGGGCCGCCACCCCATTCCGGCGTGCTGAAGGTGCAGTTCGCATTCCGGTCGGATCTGGTCATGGTGCTGTGCAGCAACCTGATAAATCTGATCCCGGGCACCATGGTGCTGGAGATCGATCGCGAACACTGTGCGGCCTACGTGCACGTCATCGATGTGAGCAGTACGGAGGCGGTGGCCGAGTTCTACCGCACCATCCGGGTGCTGGAGCGGTTGCTGATCGATGGGCTGGAACGCCGTGCCACTCCGCTCCCACCGCCGACCGGTCAGGAGGTGACCAAGTGATCGTCGTGGCCGTGGTGGCCGCGGTCCTGCTCAGTGCGGCCGCGTTGATCACCGCTTACCGCATACTCGCAGGTCCCGACACCCTCGACCGAGTGGTCGGGATCGACTCGATCATCGCGATGGCGATCTGCGGCCTCGCGGTGTGGGCGGCCTACAGCCGCGACACCAGCGTGGTGCCCGCCATCGTCGCGCTATCGCTGGTGGGCTTCCTCGGCTCGGCCGCCGTCACCCGCTTCCGGGTCCGGGACGACCGATGAACACCGTATTCGACTGGATCTCCGGCATCCTGATCATTTTCGGCGCGGTACTGGCGCTGACCGCGGCTGTCGGCATCGTCCGGTTCCCGGACACCCTGCTTCGTATGCACTCCGCGACCAAACCACAGGTCATCGGTCTTATTTCGGTGCTGGCCGGCACCTGTATCCGGGTCTACGAGGACCCCAATGTGTGGATGCTGGTGCTGGTCGGCCTGTTCACGTTGCTCACCGCGCCGGTGGTCGCCCACCTGATCGGCCGCACCGCCTACCGGGAGCAGCTGCACCGCAAGGATCTGCTGGTGGTCAACGAACTCGAGGACGAACTGGATCGACCGCAGCCGTGACCCCGGCGGCCCCGGGGGCCGCCACCGCCGCCGTATCGAGTGCCGCTGTATCGAGGGTCGGGGAGCAGCGGCCGGAAATCCGGCGGTAAGGAGTTACGGCGGATAGTCGACCACTATCTGCCGTGGACTCCGAGTCGTCCTGGCGCGAACAGCAGTGGCTCAGCACCGATCCGGTGATGCGGATACCGTCGAGGCCGACAGCGCCGGACAACAGCAAGGCCATGACCTCGGCCGAGGTGGGCGCGCCGACCCTGCCCGAGGAGCACACCGCGCAGATGGCGCGGGGCCCGTTCACGCTGCCCCAGTTGCGCCACTCCCGGCTCACCCACACTGCCGAACAGGGCGCGTCCACACCGATACCGATGGCGTTGCCCGGGCACACCTCGGTACTCAGTCCGGCCAAGTACGCGAAGGTGCCGTCCGAAGCCCTCGGCCGATGGCAGGCCCAGACCGACCCCGCCACACGGCGGCGCCGCTGGCGCGGGTAACCCCCGGCATCTCAGAGTTCGGTTTCGTCGCCGGGTTCGGGCCACGCCAGTGTTGATGCGTCGACTGCTGGGCCGCAAGCCAGGGTTGACGCAACTCACTGGTTGCAATAATATCGCAACCAGTGAGTTGCTATTAATGGAGGTTGCTATGGGGTTTCCCGATCGCATCGAGCGGACGATCGAGCTGGCGCACCCGCCGGTGAAGGTGTGGGCGGCGCTGACCACGGCCGAGGGGTTGGGCACGTGGTTCGGCAATGAGGCCGACATCGAGCTGCGCCCGGGCGGTAAGGGGTGGATGCGCTGGAACGAGGGGGGCCACCGCGCGGACATGCGGGTGGAGCGGGTGGAGAAGCCGCACGTATTCGGGTTCACCTGGCACATCTTCGGGCTTCCCGAGGAGGATCCGCGCCGCACCTATGTGGAGTTCACGCTCGAGCCGGTGGCCGCGGGTACACGACTGACCGTGGTCGAGATCGGTTTCGCTCAGCTCGCGGAGGACGCCTACAAGGCGGCGTTCGAGAGCAACACCCGCGGCTGGCAGAACGAGCTTGGTGAGCTGGCCAGCTACCTCGATGCGGCCTGACCAGGAGGCGATTGCCGAGCAGGTCTTCGTGGCCCGAGCGGACCCCAGCCGGCGCGCGATCCTCGCCGCGCCTGGCGTCCGCCAGGCCCGCCACGGCGACCGACCTGGCGGCTCGGCTGCCGATCACCCGGCAGGCGATCGCCAAACATCTGACGTTGCTGTCCGAGGCCGGTCTGGTGACCGCGGAGCCGGGGGAACGCCGCCGGGTGCGTTACCGATTATGTTCCGCGCCGATGCAAGTGGCGCAACAATTCCTCGCTGCGCTGGCGCGGGACTGGGACGGCCTGCTCGACGCGTTGAAGAACATCCTCGATCGAGACTGATCAATCCGAAACCGAAAAGGAATACCGCTATGAAGACACCGTCGATCGTTTCGCAGAACGAGTGGGAGGCAGCGCGTCTGGAGCTGCTGGTGAAAGAGAAGGAGGTGATGCGCGCCCACGACGCGCTGGCTGCCCAACGCCGCCACATGCCGTGGCTGGCTGTCGACAAGCAGTACGTGTTCGACGGACCCGACGGCCCGGCGAGTCTGCTCGACCTGTTCCAGGGCCGCCGCCAGCTGATCGTCTACCGCGCATTCTTCGAGCCCGGCGTGGTCGGCTGGCCCGATCACGCCTGCCGCGGCTGCTCCATGATCGCCGACCACGTCGGCAATCTCGCGCACCTGAACGCCCGCGACACCACGCTCGCATTCGCCTCGCGCGGACCGCAACCCGAGATCGAGAAGGTGAAGGCCCGGATGGGCTGGTCACCTATCCCCTGGTACACCATTACCGACAAGTTCGACGTGGACTTCGGCGTCGACGAATGGCACGGCACCAACGCCTTCATCCGCGAGGGCGACGAAGTGTATCGCACGTATTTCATCAACCGGCGTGGCGACGAGTACTTCGGAAACACCTGGAGCTACCTGGACCTGACGGCCCTCGGACGTCAGGAGAAATGGGAGGATTCGCCCGAGGGCTACCCCCAGACACCGCCTTACGAGTGGTGGAACTGGAACGACGAGTACGCCGCCGCGGTCGACGAGACCGGCTCGGACTGGCTGGGCAGGGTCGCCGCCGCCATAGACAGGGGCGAAGCCGGCCGTCAGCAGACGGAAGCACCGCACGACTGCTGCGCACACCCGGCACAGTAATGGTCCACCCGACGGTTCCGGCCCGGTCTCGAGTGGGCCGGGCCGGAGCGGCTCTGTCGCTGCTCTCGGCGACTCTGCATGCCGCCTGCGACGGAACCCATTGCACCACAGTGTGGGTGATTGTCCTGCCGACGTTGATGTCGCTGGGCTGCCTATGGTGTGCCTGGGACCTGTGGACCCTGCCATCTCCCGGGGCATGGGCCAAGACTGCGGCGATGAGCAGCGCAATGCTGGTGCTGCACTTTGCCATCCCGATGCCCGGCGTTGTGATGCACCAGGCTTACCTGGCCGCCCTTGCCGATCTGGTGCTGTCCGGCGGGATGCTGCTCAGCACAGTCGTGTCCCGGCGTCCTAGGGCCATCGAAGGGGCAGCCCACCAACTCGCCGTCTGATCAACCCTCACTCCAGAAGAGCTACACCCGACAATCGACCGCGTCGGCGAACATCGCCTTCGGTCCGGCGCCGGTCACCCACGCTTGATCGGCGACCTACATCGCCAACTCCGCCTCGACAGCGCTATAGGAGGTCAAGCCGTACTCGCGCTGGATCTCCCAGGCATGTTCGAGTTTCGTTTTCTCCCGCTCGATGTACTGCTTCACACCCGAGGAGTCCTCGATGCCCAACTGCTCGGCGAGATAGTCGACCAGCGCCGGGGGCACGTGGAGCGGATCGGCAAGGAACATTCCGAACTGCCGGACCGCCACGACTTGAAGCGCGAACCCCAACCGGTTGTAATCCCGACGGCGACCCGCGATCAGCTTCCGGTCTTCATCATCGAGATAGAAGCCATAGCCGCCCTCATCGGTCACTCCGACATGACATCACCTGTAAGCCAACGTCGCTCGACATACAGTCCTCTTAGCGCCGGATCGGGCGGTTCTGCTCCTCACCCCCCATATCGAGTGGGTCGGCCGTGGCGACCACCGCGTCCGCGGCGCGGTCCGGCAGTGTCGCGACCGCCGCCGGAACCGGCCGCTCCCGGCGGCGCCGGGCGAACCACGTGGCGTGGAAACCCGCCGCCATCGCCGCGAGCAGCGCCGAGACGACCGAACCCCCGACCACCGGATAGTCGGCCATGTGCACCGCCAGATACCGGTAACCGACAAGCAGCGTCACCAGTATCACGGCCCCACCGGCCACCAGCCGGATCCGGAACCGGCCCCAGCCGCGTTCGGGTTCCCGCAGCGCCGATTCCACGGTCAGGCACAGCACCGCCCCGGCGACCAGGTCCACGCCGTAGTGGTAGCCGAAACCGAGCGTCGCGGCCAGCGTGCCCAGCAGCCAGAACATTCCGCCCCAGCGCAACCAGGTCGGTGCGAGCGAACCGTCGGGGTTGCGCCGGGTGTGCAGGAAGAGCGCCAACGCCCACGCGGTGTGCATCGAGGGCATGCAGTTGCGCGGGGAGAACGAGTCGAAGGCCATCGCTTCCGGCGCGCGGTCGAGCGGCGGCAGCACATCGGGCCAGAAATTGCCGAGCTGGAAGCCGTTCCCATCGACCCCATAGGCGAACATCGGTCCGACCACCGGAAACAGTATGTACACCAGCGGTCCGACGAGACCGAGCACCAGGAACGTGCGCACCAGATAGTGATTCGGCCACCGGCCGCCCGCCGCCACCGAGCGCAACTGCCAGACCGCCACCACGATGGCCGCCGCCGGCAGTTCGATGTACACCCAGTGCAGTACCGCGTCGGGTATCGGTCCCAGGGTTTCCAATACCCGGCCCATCACCCACGCCGGATCACCGAGCGCGTGATCGGCCAGCATCACGTACTGGTCCAGTACCTGTGGCCGCAGGTCCACGGTGATGTGCAGCCAGACGTCACCGACCTTGGTCGCGAGGATCAGCAGCGCGCCCAGCGCGGCCGCGTGCAGCGCGTTGCGCCGTTCGACACCCGTCCAGCGCAACCAGGCCACCAGCGCCACCGCGGTGAGCACGAGGACCGGCCCGTTGCCCACGGTGAAGGGCTCCCCGAGTAGCAGCCGCACCCCCGCGTACGCCAGATCGATCAGTACGGCCGCCCCCGCGGCGATCCACCGGCGCCGGGCCGGGATACCGACCAGCGCGAGAACCAGGCCCGCCCAGGGCACGGTCATGGATTTGGGGGTGCCGATGTAGTCGCGGGCCAGGCTCGTCAGCGGCCCTTCGAAATCCCGCCACATCGCCACGCCCTGCAACACCAGCAGCAGTACCGGCACCGCGGCGACGGCGGCAACCCGAACCCCCCGGCGCGGCACAGCACTGTGCGCCACCGCTCCAGCTCCCGTATTCGGGTTTTCGACTAGCACCCGACCATCGTAAACGGCACGTGAACGGCAGGTCACCGGGCTGCTGAACAGCAGCGTACCGACCCGGGTCAGCTATCGAGTTCGCGGACCAGCGCGTCCACCACCGCGACCAGGTCCCCCTGGGCTGCCGCCGCCACCTGCCGCTGCCGCTGATAGTTGGCTCCGCGGCGCGGAATATCGGCCACCGCGGCGAGTTCGGCCACGCAATCCAGGCGCCGCGCGGTCGGCTCCAGCCGGGTCAGCAGATCGTCGAGGTCCTCGGTGACCAGGCGTTCACGGTTGTCGTCACCCACGATCACGATGGCGTCCAACCCGTACCGCGCGGCCCGCCATTTGTTCTCCTGCACATGCCAGGGCGGCAGGGTGGGCAGCGACTCACCGCGTTCCACCCGCTCGTCCAGATGCACGATCAGGCAATGGATGAACGCCGCGAGGGCGGCCAGTTCCGCCCGGTTGGAGATACCGTCGCAGATACGCACCTCGATGGTTCCCCATTTCGGGGCGGGCCGGATATCCCAGTGCATACCGCCGAGCTGTTCGAACACACCGGTTTTCATCTGGTCGTGCACATAGCGTTCGAACTCGTTCCAGTTCTCGAACTGGAACGGCAGTCCCGCCGTGGGCAACTGCTGGAACATCAAGGCGCGATTGCTCGCGTAACCGGTATCCGAACCCGACCACATCGGTGAGGAGGCCGACAGTGCCAGCAGATGCGGATAGGACAGCAGCAGGGAGTTGAGAATGGGGAATACCTTGTCCCGGTGCGACACCCCGACGTGCACGTGCACCCCCCAGATCAGCATCTGCCGACCCCACCACTGCGTGCGTTCGATCAGTTCGTCGTAGTGCTCGGACCGGGTGAGCTGCTGAGTGGACCATTGCGCGAACGGATGCGTGCCCGCGCAGAACAGATCCACGCCGAGTTCGTCGGCGGCCCGGCGCACCGTATCCATGGTGCCCGAGAGATCCGCCACCGCGGCCCCGACGGTTTCGTGCACCCCGGTAACCAGTTCCACTGTGTTGCGGAGCAGTTCCTTGGTCACCTGCGGGGTGCCGTCGTGCGCCCGCAGCTCACCCACCGCGTCGAAAACGGCTGCCGCCGTATTGGACAGATCGCGACTCGTCTTGTCGACGAGCGCGATCTCCCATTCGATCCCCACGGTCGGCCGAGGCGAACCGCGGAACGGCACCGGCTCGATCCGCGCCCCACCCATATCGGCCCCTCCGTCTTGCTTCTAACCGATGACGCCGCAGGCGACCCGGCCGCCCGCGTCACCGGTGCTCATCGTCTGCTGGTCCGGGCCGGCGCCACCCTCGCGGCTGTAACGGTCCGGGATATTGGCGAAGTTGTCCGAATTGGCGTGCACGATGATCGCCTTGCCCCGGATATCGCTCAGGGTGACGGTGTCGGTGGTGGTCACCAGGTAGCCGTGGCCGTCCTTGCGGACCTGCAGCGAGGTCAGGTCACCGCTGGCGGGGTGCCCGGTGGCACCGCCGACCTGCAGATGCCCGCCCGCGGACAGGAAGTCACCGGGCGCTCCACCGGCGGGCGGGGCCGAATTCGCCTCGCATTTGCCGTCCTGATGGATGTGCAGGCCGTGGAAACCAGGGGTCAAACCGGTTGTGTCGACGGTGATCCGCAGATGGTTGCCCTCGTCGGCGATATTCGCCGTCCCGACCTTCGCGCCGCTCGGCGACTTCAGTTCGACCTCGGTCCCCGAACCGGCCGGGGAGCGCTGCTCTTCTCCGTGCTCACCGGACTCGCCCGCGCCGGCCGGGGCCGGGGACGAGGTCCACACCGGCGGAGTTGTCCCTGTCACGTCACTGGATTCCTGACTGTTCGTGCAGGCAACGAGGCCGAAAGCCGCGACAGCCAGCACCGGGGTCACGCTCCGCCAAGACCGGCGACGAGAAGTGGACTGTGCCATCAGGGAACTCCTTTACGAGTACCGAGTTTAGGGGTAGAGCGTTTCGACAACGATCTTTCGACGCACAAGATGATGCCACGCCGCCCTCGTCCGGCCGGGACGCCCCCGATCCCGGGAGACGCGTGTCACCGCCCGGTCACCACCACTACGACTCCCGAACCGTCGCCCAGACCCGGGATCATCGGCGCGGTCGTGGCGCCGATATCCGCGGCGACCGCGGCGGCGGTGGCCTCGTCGGCCGGCGCCGGACCGTAGTACACAGTGGTGTTCTCGAGCGTGGTGGCGGCGTAGTTGCCGGTGGAGGTGTTGGTCCAGCCACGCGCCGTGAGCTCGTTCGCGGTCGTGGATGCCAGACCCGCGACCATGCTGTTGTTGAGCACCCGGACCGGGGCCGATCGATCGACCCCGCCGGCCGCCGCCGTGGTGCTCGGCGCGGCGACGGTGGTGGTACCGGATTCGGCGGCCGCGGTGGTGGGCGCGGCCGCGGTGGTGGTGGTGGAGCCGGCGCGTGGCGCGGCCAGCGCGGTCGTCGACGAGGCCGTCGTGCTCTCGGCGTTGTCCGAACTCTCCGAGTCCGCACTCGACAGCGACATCGCGCCCAGACCGGCGAAAACGATCGACAGGGCGATCAGAACCATTGCCGTCGCACGCAGCGGCGGTCCACCGGAGCCAGGGTTCGAATTGCTCACCCGCCCGAGCCTAGCGGTTGCTGTGTTCATTTGCCCCGCCTCCGGCGGGGCGGGTCGGGGCCCTGTGACCCCGATTCTTCCCTTCTCCGCTCAGTCGCTACGCTCCTTCGCTCCGTCGGTCCAGAATCGGGGGCGGGCCCCGACCACGGATATCGACCGTCCGGGGAGGGTAGAAAGGCGCGCACAGGAGCGATCCGGCGCCTGCGCCGAACGGCAGGGGTCCGGCTTCAGACCTGGAAGCCGAGCTTTCGCGCCGCTCGGGACTTCTGCCGGCTGGCACGTAGCCTGCGCAGGCGCTTCACCAGCATCGGGTCGGCGGCCAGGGCTTCGGGCCGGTCGATGAGGGTGTTGAGCACCTGGTAGTAACGGGTCGGCGACAGCGCGAACAGTTCGCGGATCGCCTCTTCTTTGGCGCCCGCGTACTTCCACCACTGTCGCTCGAAGGCCAGGATCTCGTGTTCGCGGCGGCTCAGGCCGCTCTCGGGATCTCGGGCCCCTTCGGGATTCGTATTCGCTGTGTTGGCCGGAGGACCGCCCTGAATTGCGGAAAGATCCCGCGCTGCTGCGCCGTCCATCTTGCTCCTCGCCGAGTTACCACCGGACGCGATCGCCGTATCAGGGCACGATCGGGTCACCGTGTTACTGCCTTGCGATATTCAACCACGCCGTCCGGACGAGCGCTGGCGTCGACGTCCGGCGTGTCCGGTACGATGGTACCACATATCCTGCGGGAACCCGTTCCACCTGCCCGGATCGGTAGCAGCGGCCACGCAGAGCAGGCCCTTTACACCGGCCGCCGCCGCCCCCAATAAGCTCGTGCCATGTCAATCCTGCCCATCGTGATCGTCGGCGACCCCGTGCTGCACGGCCCCACCGCGCCGGTGACCGAATCGCCGGCGGAACTGGCCGGGCTGATCACGGATATGTACGAGACCCTGGACGCCGCCAACGGCGTCGGCCTGGCCGCCAACCAGGTCGGAGTGTCCAAGCGCCTCTTCGTCTACGACTGCCCGGACCGGGCTGCGGACGGCACGGTGGTGCGGCGCCGGGGAGCGGTGATCAACCCCGTACTGGAGACCTCGGCGATCCCGGAGACCATGCCGGATCCCGACGACGACGAAGAAGGCTGCCTGTCGGTACCCGGCGAGCAGTACCCCACCGGCCGGGCCGAGTGGGCCAGGGTGACCGGAACCGACGAGCACGGCGAACCGGTCACCGTCGAGGGCACCGATTTCTTCGCCCGCATGCTCCAGCACGAGGTCGGCCATCTCGACGGCTACCTCTACCTCGACGTCCTGGTCGGACGCCACGCGCGGGCGGCGAAAAAGGCCGTCAAACGCAACGGCTGGGGCGTCCCCGGCCGCACCTGGCTACCCGGCAGCGATCCGGACCCCTTCGGACATGACGACTGACCCGCACGGCCACGACGGCGACATTCCGATCACCCGGATCCCGCTCGGCGAGCGGGTCGTGGTGCGATATCGGCTCCCCGAGGGCAGCACCCCGCCGCTCACCGATGTGATCGGTGAGGTGGTGGAGACGAATCCGCTGACCGTCCTGGCCGCCGACGGCCATCCGGTGCTGATCCCGGCGGCCAGCGTGGTGGCGTTGAAATCGCTGGCTCCCCGGCCGATTCGCACTTCGGAGATCCGCGCGCTGGAGACCGCGGCGGCGTTCGGCTGGCCCGGCACGGAATCCGCCTGGATCGACGGCTGGTTGTTGCGCGCCGGACACGGTTACACCCGGCGCGCCAATTCCGCGGTGCCCATCGGTGATTCGAGCGGGCCGGCCCGGATCACCCCGGACACCCTGCACCGGATCGGCGCCTGGTACGGCGCACAGGGATTGCCGCTGCAACTGGCGCTTCCGGACCGGCTGGCCACCGTGCCGCCGGGCTGGAACAGCTGGGGCGAAACCCGTGTCCTGGGCATCGACCTGGAGAATTTCGTCCTCCCGCAGGGCCCGTCCATGGTGCGTATCGCGCCCGAACCCGATATCGCGTGGCTGGAGATCCACCGCTACCGCGGCGACGAACCGAGCGGCCACTCCGCCACGGTCCCGCTGCCCGAAGTACTCTCCGCCGTGCACGACGGGCAGCTGGGTTTCGCCTCGCTGGGCCTGCCCAATCCCATCGCCATCGCCCGTGGCGCACTCACCGCCGCCGCCGACGGCCGCCGCTGGGTCGGCCTGACCTGTGTGGCGGTGGTGGCCGCCCATCGCCGGCACGGCCTGGCCGCACTCGTCTGCGGGGAACTGCTGCGCTGGGGTCGCGATCGTGGCGCGACACACGCGTACGTCCAGGTCGAGGCCGGTAATGTGGACGCCCTGGAGCTGTTCGGCGAACTCGGGTTCGTCGATCACCACAGCTACCGCTACGCCGTCCCCGGCAGTTCCGGGGTGGCCGGGCGGTAACGCCGGTACTCCCGAACTGCGGTTCACCCGACTCGCGAAAAGGTAATTTGTTGCGCCTGGCCACCTGGAATGTCAATTCGATCCGCTCCCGGCAGGACCGGGTGCTGGCCTGGCTGGATCGCCAGGACATCGATGTGCTGGCGATCCAGGAGACCAAATGCCGGGACGACCAGTTCCCCTTCGAGCGTTTCGCCGAGGCCGGTTACGAGGTCGCGCATGTGGGGTTGAACCAGTGGAACGGGGTGGCGATCGCGTCGCGGGTCGGTCTCGACGAGGTGGAGATCGGGTTCCCGGACCAGCCCGGATTCGATCGGGACGCCGCCGATACGCTCATCCCCTCACCGACCGTCGAGGCGCGGGCCCTGGGCGCCACCTGCGACGGAGTCCGGGTGTGGAGTCTGTACGTACCCAACGGGCGCGCGCTGACCGATCCGCACTACGAGTACAAACTGGCCTGGCTGGCCGCGCTCCGCGACAACGCCGCCCGCTGGCTGGCCGCCGATCCGCAGGCGAAGACGGCTCTGGTCGGGGACTGGAATATCGCGCCCACCGACGACGATGTGTGGTCCCCGGAACTGTTCGCCGGCAGAACCCATGTGTCGCAACCGGAACGGGACGCGTTCACCGCGATCACCGATACCGGTTTCGCCGATGTCATGCGGCCCTTCGCTCCCGGCCCCGGCGTGTACACCTACTGGGACTACACCCAGCTGCGCTTCCCGCGTAAGGAAGGGATGCGTATCGATTTCGTGCTGGCCTCGCCGGCCCTGGCCGCGACGGTGGCCGACGCCGGGGTGGACCGGGAGGAGCGCAAGGGCAAGGGCGCCAGCGACCACGCTCCGGTGATCGCCGAATTCACCCTGTGACGCCGTTACAGCCAGTCCGCGAGCGGATCGGTGGCGAGGAAGACACCGAGCGGCTCGGGAATTTCGATATCGGTGCCGAACGGCACGGTCACCTTGGTGCTGTAGCGCCCGTCCTCGGGCTCGCTGTACACGCTCACCTCCGCGGCACCGCGGTCGATCAGGAAGTAGAGCGGGATACCCGTGGCCGCGTACAGGAACGGCTTGTCGAGCCGGTCCCGCAGTTCGGTGTGCTGGGCCCGGGAACTGATCTCGATGGTCATGAACACCGGCTGCGGGTCCGACCATTCACCTTCACCGGCGAATGCCGACGCGGGCGCGAGGATGGCGTCGGGTCGCACGCGACTGCCGCCGGTACGCCCGGCCCGCAGGCCGCGATCGGCGAAAAGCCACAGTTCGGACCGGCGCGGCACCAGGAACCGCGCCAGCCACTGCACGACCCGGGTATGGTTGGTATCCGGTCGTGCCTTCGCGGCCAGCAGGCCGTTCAGATATTCGAGCCGCAGCCCTTCGGAAATCCGCTGGGCCGCCGCGTCGAGTTCCTCGAACTCGTCGACGGTCATCAGCGATCCATGCGAGAGGGTCACGGATAGACCCTATCTTTCGCAGTCCACAACAGCCGCACCGAACACTCTGTGCTTATCCGCCCCACTTCCGGTAGGGCGCGGGGCCCGGCTGTCACGGTAGGACGCCGGGAACCGGCGGAATTCGCCGTCCGGGACCGAGACGGTTCGCGGGCGGGTATGGTCGGCGGCGGAAAATTTCACATGCCAACGGGGGCTCGCACCAGCGGGCTGAGAGGACGGCTAGCTCCACGGAGCGCTCAGGGCTGTCGACCGTATGAACCTGACCGGGTAATGCCGGCGTAGGGAGGAAATATGACGACTACACCTGTCGATTCGGTGACCACCGGTCCGATCGAGGGCAGCGTCAAGCACTACCGGGAAATCGACGGTCTACGAATTCCGGTGCGCCGGATCGAGCTGACCAACGGCGACCATTTCGACGTCTACGACACGTCCGGCCCGTACACCGACGACACCGCGACCATCGACCTGGAGGCGGGCCTGCCCGCGCTCCGGACCGAGTGGGGCAAGCCGGATGTACCCGGCCCGCGTACTCAGCTCGCCTGGGCCCGGGCGGGGATCGTGACCCCGGAGATGCGCTTCGTCGCCGCTCGGGAGGGCGTGCCGGCGGAGCTGGTGCGCGCGGAGGTCGCCGCCGGCCGCGCGGTGATCCCGGCCAACCACCGGCATCCGGAACTGGAGCCGACCGTCATCGGCAAGAAGTTCCTGGTGAAGATCAACGCCAATATCGGCAATTCGGCCGTCTCGTCGTCGATCGCCGAGGAGGTCGAGAAGATGGTGTGGGCCACCCGCTGGGGCGCCGACACCATCATGGATCTGTCCACCGGCAAGAACATTCACGAGACGCGCGAGTGGATTCTGCGCAACTCGCCGGTCCCGGTGGGCACGGTGCCGATCTATCAGGCCCTGGAGAAGGTCGGCGGTGATCCGACCGCGCTCACCTGGGATATCTACCGCGACACCGTGATCGAGCAGTGCGAGCAGGGCGTCGACTATATGACCGTGCACGCCGGGGTACTGCTGCGCTATGTGCCGCTGACCGCGAAACGGGTCACCGGAATCGTCTCGCGCGGCGGTTCGATCATGGCCGCATGGTGCCTGGCCCACCACCGGGAATCGTTCCTGTACACCCATTTCGAGGAGTTGTGCGAAATCCTGGCGCGCTACGACGTGACCTTCTCGCTGGGTGACGGTCTGCGGCCCGGTTCCATCGCCGACGCCAACGACGAGGCGCAGTTCGCCGAACTCCGTACGCTCGGCGAGCTGACCACCATCGCGAAATCGCACGGTGTCCAGGTGATGATCGAGGGCCCCGGCCACGTGCCGATGCACAAGATCGTGGAGAACGTACGGCTGGAGGAAGAGCTGTGCGAAGAAGCCCCTTTCTACACCCTCGGTCCGCTGGCCACCGATATCGCGCCCGCCTACGACCACATCACCTCGGCCATCGGCGCGGCGATCATCGCGCAGGCCGGCACCGCGATGCTGTGCTACGTCACACCGAAGGAACATCTCGGTCTGCCCGACCGTGACGATGTGAAAACCGGCGTCATCACCTACAAGATCGCCGCGCACGCCGCCGACCTGGCCAAGGGCCATCCACACGCCCAGCTCCGGGATGACGAGTTGTCCAAGGCCCGGTTCGAATTCCGCTGGCGCGACCAGTTCGCGCTGTCGCTGGACCCCGATACCGCGCGCGAATACCACGACGAGACGATGCCCGCGGAACCGGCGAAGACGGCGCATTTCTGTTCGATGTGCGGTCCGAAATTCTGCTCCATGCGCATCTCCGCGGACGTGCGCGAGTACGCGGAGCAGCACAATCTGACGGATGTCGCCGCGATCGAGGCCGGGATGGCGGAGAAGTCGGCCGAGTTCACCGAGGCCGGTAAACGGGTGTATCTCCCGCTGACCACCTGAGGGGTGAGCGCCCGGCCCCGACCTCGTGGGGGCCGGCGCCCCCGCCGGGCCACCTGTGGCGACGCCGAAGGCATTCCGCGCCGGGCCCGCCAGGCGTCGCGGCCGGGCCCGTGCGATAGCCGATCCCGGTGGCGGGCTCGGCTCGGAACGGACCGCGACTACAGCGGATCCGGTACTCGCCGGGCCCACAGACCCACCGCAATCACTTCCGGAGCCGTTCAGTTGGAGATCCCGGGCGCCCGGTGCACATAGGTCCGGTCGGTGATCTGATCGAGCAGGAACTCCGCGATATCGGCGCGGGCGATCTTCAGGCTCAGCCCGGCCTCGTCGGCACCGAAGCCACGCCGGTAGGCGCCGGTGCGGGGGCCATCGGTGAAGGCGCTGGGCCGCACGATGGTCCACTCCAGGTCGCTGGCCCGCACATAGTCCTCCTGCTGCTGGTGGTCGGCGTAGGCCGGGCGCAGCAGCAGGCCGAACATGATGTACTTCCAGAGGAAATCCAGATTGGCACGGCTGTCGCCGGCGCCCAGCGTGGACTGGCAGATCAGCCGTTTCACGCCGGTGCGGTTCATCGCCTCGACGACCGTGCGGGTGCCCTCCGCCCGCACCACGCCCTTACGCCCGTTGCCCAGTGCCACCAGTACGGCGTCCTGGCCGTAGACGGCGCGCTCGACCGCGCCCGGGTCGAGCACATCCCCTTCTACGATGTGCAGGCGTTCGTGGGTGCGGGTGATCCGGCCGGCGTCACGGGTCAGCGCGGTGACCTCGTATCCGCGCGCCAGCGCCTGCTCCACGACGTGCCGTCCGACCGTGCCGGTCGCTCCGAAAACCGCGATTCGCATGATTGCTCCTGACTCGAAACCGTTGCCTTGTGGCCTGTTCCAGTACAGCAATCAGGAGCGAGACGAACCATGGCTCGAACGCTCGCCCGCATAAGCGAGCGTCTACGGCTCCGGGTGGCGGCTCAGGTGCGGAACAGCCGGGCCGTCGCCTCGTCGGCGGGGTAGAAGGCTTCGATATGGAGCTCGTCGATGGTGACGTCGGTAGCCGACAGGGCCGAGGCGGTGATGCTGAAGAAGGAGAGCTCGGCGTCGCCCACCCGCAACTGCAACGGCACCACCACATCGGTGCGGGCCCGGGCGCCGCGGTCGTGGCACGGATAGGCGGAAGCCTCGTCGAGCAGCGCTTTCAGCCGGCTGTCGCCGGTGGCCTCCAACCGCCCGCGCACCTGGCCGAGCAGATGGTTGCGCCACTGACCGAGGTTGCGAATCCGCGGCGCGAGGCCGCCGGGGTGCAGTGAGATACGGATGGCATTGACGGGCGGCTCCAGCAGCTCGGGGGCACAACCGTCGAGCAGCGCGTCGGTGGCGGCATTACGGTCGACCACATCCCAGCACCGGTCCAGCACCAGGGCCGGATGCGGGAGGTGCGCGTCGAGCAGGATCCGGAAGGCGTCCATCACCGACCGCAGTTCCGGTGCGTCCACCTCACGCTGGCCGTAACTCGGCGCGTAACCGGCCGCGAGGAGCAGTTCGTTGCGTTCGCGCAGCGGGACATCCAGGTGCCCGGCCAGTCGTTCGACCATCTCGCGCGTGGGCCGGGAGCGGCCGGTCTCCACGAAACTCAGATGGCGGGTGGACACCTCGGCCTCCGACGCGAGCTGCAACTGACTCAACCGGCGCCGCTCCCGCCAGGACCGCAGCAGGCCGCCGACCGAGGGTTCGGTTTCCGAGATCACCACATCCGAAATCGTAGCCGTCGCAGTAACCGATCCCATTACCTCCGAGGTAATCGTCGGGGCCGCCGATCCCGGTGATGCTTATGGCACCTGGTTCACACAACCCCGGAAGGAACAACGATGAAAGACACCGTCACCGCCTACCTGCAGACCTGGAACACCACCGACGCGGCCGTCCGGAAAGAACTGCTGAACACCCACTGGGCCCCGGAAGCGTCCTACATCGATCCGCTGGCCGAGGCGGCCGGCCTCGATGCGATCGGCGCGACCATCGGCGCGGTGCACGAACAATTCCCCGGATTCGTCTTCACCCCGGTCGGGGACCCGGATGCCCACCATCGTCAGGTCCGGTTTCAGTGGGGCCTGGGGCCCGCGGACGCCGAGCCGGTGATCATCGGTTTCGACGTTCTGGTCACCGATGAGCAGGGCCGGATCGCAACGGTGCTGGGCTTCCTGGACAAAGTGCCGGGCTGATGCCCGGACGGCCGGTCCCGCACCCGGTGGCGGCCGGGCGCCGATTCGGCCGGCACCGGCGCCGGCCCGCCCTTCCGCGGCGGTGACGAGGCCGGGGCCGGACGGGAACGAAACGCATCCGGCCCCGCACGCTGCGGCGCTCGGTCGAGCAGGTCGGCGTGGCCCCGGTCGCGCCGCCGCCGATCGTCGCATCAGGCGCGGCCCAGCGCCAGCGTCACATTGTGACCGCCGAACCCGAAAGAATTCGTCAGGGCGTACTCGATCCGCTGCGGCCGGGCCCGGCCGTGCACGATATCCAGGTCCGCCTCCGGGTTTTCGAGATTGAGGGTGGGCGGCACGACCTGTTCCCGCAGGGTGAGCGCGGTGAGGATGGTTTCCAGGGCGCCGACCGCCCCGATGGAATGCCCGAGCGCCGATTTGGGCGCGTAGACCGAGGCGTCGGGCGTGACCGCCTCGATCGCGGCCGCTTCCGAGGCGTCACCGATGGATGTCGAGGTGGCGTGGGCGTTGATATGGCCGATATCGGCCGGGGTCAGACCCGCGACGGCGATCGCCTTGCGCATGGCGCGCGCCGCGCCCTCGCCCGCCGGATCCGAAGCGACGATGTGATAGGCGTCGGAGGTGATACCGGCGCCGAGCACCCGGGCATGGACACGGGCGCCCCGGGCGCGGGCGTGGCGCTCCGATTCCAGCACCAGCAACGCACCCGCTTCGCCGAAGACGAAACCGTCACGGTCCCGGTCGAACGGCCGGGAGGCGGCGGCGGGATCGTCGTTGCGGGTGCTCATCGCGCGCATCATGGCGAAACTGGCGATCGGGACGGCATGGATATGACCCTCCACGCCACCGGCCACCACCACATCCGCCTCGCCGGTGGCGATCAGCCGCCAGGCCTGCGCGATGGCCTCGGTACCGGATGAGCACGCCGAGACCGGCGCGAAAACCCCCGCTTTCGCGCCGATTTCCAGACTGACGGCCGCCGCCGGGCCGTTGGGCATGACCATGGGCACCGACATGGGCGAGACCTTGCGGTAGCCGCCGGCGCGCATCGCGTCGACCGCAGCGATGAGCGCGTCGCCGCCGCCGAGCCCGGTGCCGATACTCACCGCGAGCCGTTCGCCCTCCACCTCCGGCCGGCCCGCCGCGCGCCAGACCTGCCGTCCGAGCACGAGGGCGAGCTGTTCGACATAGGAGTGCCTGCGCTGTTCGACCCGGGTGAGCTGCGCCCCCGGCTGGGCGGCGAGCTTGCCACCGATACGTACGGGCAGGTCGTATTCGGCGACGAAGTCGTCGTCGAGGGTGGTGATACCGGTCCGGCCCTCCAGCAGGCCCGACCAGGTCTCGTCCATATCGCCGGCGATCGAGGTGGCGCCCGCGTACCCGGTGACGACCACCTGCGCCGCCGCCGGAGTTTCTGAAGCGATCGGTACAGTCACGGGATCATGAATACCTGTAGCGTTCGCTACAGTCAACCCATGGCCCGCCCACTCGACCACGCCAAACGCGCCGAGATCCTCGACGCGGTGGTGCGCTATATCGCCGAACGCGGACTCGCGGACCTCTCGCTGCGTCCCCTGGCCGCCGCCCTGGGCACCAGTTCCCGGATGCTGATCTATTACTTCGGCACCAAAGAAGAACTGCTGGTCCAGGCCCTGGCGACCCATCGCCCGGATCTCACGGCCGTCTTCGCCGAAGTACACGACGCCGCCACGCTGCGCGAACGACTCTGGGATTTCTGGCGTTCGAACACCACCGGCGCGGGATCTGTCAGCGTGCGGGTGATGCTCCAGGTCCTCGGCGCGGCCTGCGCGCCCCACGGCCCCTACGCGGGCTACGCCGACCAAGCCACCGCGGCGTTCGTCACCGCCCTCACCGCGGGCCTGCGCGCACTGAACCCGGACGACGAACCCGAAGTGGTGGCCACGGTGCTGGTCTCCGGGTTGCGCGGCATCCTGCAGGACCGGCTCATCACCGGCGATATCGAACGCACCGACCGGGCGGCCCGCCGGATCATCGACCACACCCTCCGCTGACCCGCCGGGCTGTGCACCGGCGCGTGGGCGACAGCGTCATCGGAATGTTCGATACCGGTATCCCGAGGCAGGTATCGTTTCCTCATGACCGCCGTTCATGAGGAGATCATGACGAGCGAGGAGTTCGAGGAACTCGCCCGGTTGGCCGGTCGGGTCTCCGAAGGTATACGGCTGGAGTTGGTCGAGGGGCGGCTGGGGGCGAAGGGTGTGGCCGACGGGGATCACGGGCGGATTCTGCAGTGGCTGATCCGCATGTTCATCCTGGCCCGCCCGGAACTGTTCCTGACTGTCGAACAGGGGCTGAAGGTCGACGCCTATCGCAAGGGACGGGCACGTCCGGACGGCACGCTGGCGGATGCCGACGCATTCGTCGGGCAGGGGGAATGGGCCGACCCGGCCCCCGTCCTCATGGTGGTGGAAGTGACTTCCCGCGACAGCGACACCGAACAGCGGGACCGCCGTGAGATCGCCTACGCGGCCACCGGGATTCCGGTCTACCTTCTGATCGACCGGGAATTCGGCGAGATCACGGTGTTCAGCCGGCCCTCGAGCGCGCGCTACCAGCGCCGGGTGACCGTCTCGATCGGTGACAGCGTCGAGCTGCCCGACCCTGTCGGCCTGACCCTGGACACCGAACCGATCAAAGCCTGGGTCTGACGCTTGCCGACTCGAGACACCCACTCGGGCACGAACGCTGCCCACGTAGGGTGACCGGGTGAGATTGTTGCCGTTGACGCCCCCGGGGCAGACCCCGGTCCGGGTGCTCACCATCGCCGGTACCGATTCGGGCGGCGGGGCCGGAATCCAGGCCGATACCCGCACCATGGCCCTGTGCGGGGTGCATGCCCTGGTGGCGGTGGCCGCGGTGACCGTGCAGAACACAGTGGGCGTGAGTGGGTTCCACGAAATTCCCCCGCAGGTGGTCGCGGACCAGGTGCGCTCGGTGGCCGGCGATATCGGTATCGGCGCCGCGAAGACGGGCATGCTCGCCTCCGGTGACATCATCGAGGCCGTGGCCGGGGTCTGCCGGGAGGTCGGCATCGGGCACGACGCCGAGGTGCCGTTGGTGGTCGACCCCGTCGCGGCTTCCATGCACGGCGACCCGCTGCTGCACACCGAAGCACTCGATGCCGTGCGGTACACGCTGTTCCCGCTGGCCACCATCGTCACCCCGAATCTGGACGAGGTGCGGTTGCTGACCGGGGTGGAGGTCACCGACGCGGCGTCCGCCCGCCGCGCGGCCGAGGCGCTGCACGGGCTCGGACCGCGCTGGGTCGTGGTGAAGGGCGGCCACCTGCGCACCTCGGCGCAGAGCACCGATCTGCTGTTCGACGGCAACCGGTTCTTGGAGTTCACTGCCCCGCGTATCGAGACCGGCAACGATCACGGTGGCGGCGACACCCTGGCCGCGGCCCTGGCCTGCGCGCTGGCCCACGGCTATTCGGTCCCCGACGCCTTCGAATTCGCCAAGGAATGGACCCGGCGCAGCCTGGAAGCCGCCTACGACCTGGGCAAAGGCCACGGTCCGGTCTCCCCGCTGTGGCGGTTGAGCTGACGTCGGCCGAGTCGGCGAACCTGTCGGTGGGCGGGTCCATACTCGAGGTGTCACGAACATCCCCACAACGGAGTGGAGACCGGAACAACGACGTTCGATCAGTGACACCGGACGGGTCGGCCCGGCGCGCCGCCTTCCCGCCTGATCCGCATTCACGATCGGCCGTGCCCGGTACCCGGCGCCGACAGGTACGGCGTCCATCGAGCAATAACAGTGCTGTCGACCCAGCCGCACCGCTCGTGACGTTCGCCGACACACCTTCTGCCCATTCCGGATCGTCCACCTCCATGGTCGGGGCCCGCGTCCGGTTCTGGAGCGACAGAGCGAAGGAGCGCAGCGACTGAGCGGCGGAGTGAAGAACCGGGGTCACAGGGCCCCGACCCGCGGCGCCGAAGGCGCCGCAAATAAACACAGCTACCTCCCAGGTTGGCTGGAGCCGGGCCCCAGCCCGCCGACCGACTCTGGTCCACATGACCGAGACCGTGACCCTCGCCGCAGCGGCGGACCTCAGGGAACACACCGCGGCGCCGCCGGTGCTGGATGTGGTCGTTCCCGTGTACAACGAAGAAACCGATCTCGGCGTGTGTGTGCGCCGGCTTCGCGACTATCTCGACAGCGGGTTCCCGTTCCCGGCACGGATCACCGTCGCCGACAACGCCAGCACCGACTCCACGCCGGCGGTGGCCGAACTCCTCGCCGATGAGCTGAACGGTGTCCGGGTGGTCCACCTCGACGCCAAAGGTCGCGGGCGCGCGCTGCGCACGGTGTGGCAGGACTCGGACGCACAGGTCGTCGCCTATATGGACGTCGATCTCTCCACCGATCTGAACGCGTTGCTGCCGCTGGTCGCACCACTGGTCTCCGGACATTCGGATCTGGCGATCGGCACCCGGCTGGGTTCCGGGTCCCGGGTGGTGCGCGGTCCGAAGCGCTAACTCATCTCCCGCTGCTACAACCTGCTGCTGAAAGCTTCGCTGCGGGCACATTTCTCCGACGCCCAGTGCGGTTTCAAGGCCATGCGCACCGCGGTGGCGCGCGAACTGCTCCCGCTGGTCGAGGACGGGGAGTGGTTCTTCGACACCGAACTGCTGGTCATCGCCGAACGCGCCGGGCTGCGGATCCACGAGGTCCCGGTGGACTGGATCGACGACCCCGACAGCCGCGTCGATATCGTCGATACCGCCTACAAGGACCTGCGCGGCATCTGGCGGATGGGCCGCGCGCTGGCCACCGGATCGCTCCCGCTGGCCGAGCTCCGCGCGGCGGTGGGCCGCGAGCCGCTGGTCCCCGGGGTGCCACTCGGCATGGTGGGCCAGCTGGTGCGGTTCGCACTGGTCGGGGTCGGCTCCACCCTCGCCTACATACTGCTCTACCTGCTGCTGCAACCGATGGCCGGTGCGCAGGTCGCCAATTTCGCGGCCCTGTTGATCACCGCGGTCGGCAATACCGCCGCCAACCGGGCCTTCACCTTCGGGGTGCGCGGGCAGCGCGGGATGGTGTCACACCAGTTCCAGGGTCTGCTGATCTTCGGGTTCGGGTTGCTGGTCACCAGCGGCTCGCTGTTCGCCCTGCACCACTGGGCGCCCGGCGCCCCGGTGCAACTGGAGTTGTTCGTCCTGGTCGTCGCGAACCTGATCGCCACTCTCATGCGGTTCGTCGGGCTGCGCTGGGTGTTCCGTGCGAGCGGCCGCCTCGCACCGGTAGCCGAGGAGGTCGCTCGATGACGGTGACCGCCGCTCCTGCCGGAACCGGGGCGTCCCCGGCACCCACAACCACTCCCGGGCCGGCGCGTGCGAACCGCTGGGAGTACCCCGCGTCGGCGGCGCTGCTGCTCGCCACCGGACTCTCCTACCTGTACAACCTGAGTGCCAACGGCTGGGCCAATTCCTTCTACTCGGCCGCCATCCAGGCGGGTTCGGTGTCGTGGAAGGCGTTCTTCTTCGGTTCCTCCGATGCCGCGAATTCCATCACCGTGGACAAGGCGCCCGCGTCACTGTGGCTCATGGAGCTGTCGGTGCGCCTGTTCGGTTTGAGCAGCTGGAGCATCCTCGTGCCCCAGGTGCTGCTGGGGGTGGCGACGGTAGCGCTGGTCCGGAAGATCGTGCGACGTTCGTTCGGCCCGGCGGCGGGGTTGATCGCCGGGCTGGCGCTGGCGGTGACACCGGTATTCGCGCTGATGTTCCGGTTCAACAATCCGGACGCGCTGCTGGTGTTGCTGATGGTCGCCGCGGTGTGGGCGACGACGCGCGCGCTGGACGACGGACGCCGGCGCTGGCTGATACTCACCGGGACCTTCATCGGATTCGGCTTTCTGGCCAAACAGTTGCAGGTCATGCTGGTGGTGCCCGTCCTGGCGCTGGTCTACCTGTTCGCCGGGCCACCGAGGCTCGGCACTCGTATCGCGCATCTGTTCGCCGCCGGTGCCGCCATGGTGGTGGCCGCGGGCTGGTGGATTCTTGCCGTGGAACTGTGGCCGGCCGGTTCGCGCCCGTACATCGGTGGTTCGCAGCACAATTCGATCATCGAACTGACCCTCGACTACAACGGGTTGGGGCGGTTGAACGGTAACGAGACCGGCAGCGTCGGCCCGGGCGGTGAACTGCCGCCCGGCGGCAACGGTATGTGGGGCCGGACCGGGATAACCCGGATGTTCGACCAGATGCAGGGCGGGCAGATCGCCTGGCTGATCCCCGCGGCGCTGGTCGCGCTGGTCGCCGGACTGCTGCTGCGCGGCCGGGAGGGCCGCACCGACCGTCCCCGCGCGCAGGTGCTGCTGTGGGGTGGCTGGCTGCTGGTCACCGGGCTGGTGTTCAGCTTCATGGCCGGGATCTTCCACCAGTACTACACGGTGGCGCTGGCCCCGGCTGTCGCCGCGCTGGTGGGTATCGGCGCGGTGCTGTTCTGGCGCGAGCGGTCCCGGTGGTGGGTGCGTGCGGCGGCCGCGCTCGCAGTCGGCCTGACCACCGCCACGGCCTGGATGTTGCTCTCGCGCAGTGCGGAGTTCCTGCCGTGGCTGCGGTGGGCGGTACTGGCCGGCGGTATCGCCGCGACGGTCGCGCTCCTCGTACCGCTGCCCGGCCGAGCGGCCGCGGCGGCGGCGGTGCTCGCCGCGACGGTGGGCCTGGCCGGACCGGTCGCCTACACGGTGGACACGCTGAACACCGGCCACGCCGGGTCGATTCCGACTGCCGGGCCGAACACGGGGATGTTCGGCGGTATGCGGCCGCCCGGTATGGGCGGCGAGATGCCGGGATTCCTGGTCGGAATGGACGGTGGTCCGGGCGGAATGCCGGGTATCGACCGCGGTCCGGGTGGGATGCCCGGTATGAACGGCGGACCCGGCGGCATGCCAGGGATGACCGGCGGCGGGACCGGGCCCGGCGGCGGCGCAATCAGCGGTGACGATGGACGCGACGGCAACCGCCGGGGCGGGACCGGCGGCGGATTCCTGAACGCGAGCAGTCCCAGCGATGCGCTGGTGGCGCTGCTGCGGGAGAACGGCGACGCCTACACCTGGGCGGCGGCCACCATCTCCGCCAACGGCGCCGCCGGATATCAGCTGGCCACCGAACTGCCGGTCATGCCGATCGGCGGGTTCAACGGCAGCGATCCCTCCCCCACGCTGGAGCAGTTCCAGCGGTACGTGGCCGCCGGGCAGATCCACTATTTCCTCGGGGGCGGATCCGGGCCGGGCGGCCGGCAGGGCACGACCGCCGCGATATCCCAATGGGTCGCGGACAGCTTCACCGCGAAGGAGGTGGACGGGGTCACGCTCTACGACCTCACCGCGCCCAAGTGAGCCGGCCCGGAGCGCCGATGGCCCGGAGCGTGTTCGGCCCGGCCATCGGCGTCGTGCCGCTCGGGCCCGAGGAACACTCGGCGGAAGCGCCTGGCGCCACTGCCCGGCTCGGTTGTCCGAGTCGGACCTCGCGCACCCGGACGGGCAGGCCGCGTTCCGCACCGCCGGTCGGAGCGAGACTGGGGCGCGCAGGGTTCCAGGGTGCCGGAAGGACGGAGGTTAATTCAAGTTGCAGATAGTCGGCAACTTATCGGCAATCGGATACGAGGTGCTGCGATCACCGCCGGACCGACGACGACGGAGGCGCACGCGGTCCGCGGCGGGGCAACCGCCCCGGAGCGGAAATCGCCGAGCGGACGGCGCGAGCGCGAGAAGCCGGCATCGACCGCGTAGAAATCCACCGGTGTCTGGGTCGGACACTGCGCCGGAACGCACCCGCACGCCCCGACGCCGCCGATGGCCGCCCGCCTACCGCGACCACCTCACCTGGCTCACCCGCCCGGCGCGTACTCCCGTCACAGCGTGCGAGCCCGGATCGGATCAGAGCCTCATCCGGCGGTATCGACGGCGAACACCACCCGCGTCGCGGAGACGCGCCGGACCACCGGCAGGCGATGGGCTGCGCGAGGACGCCCATCCACGACTCGGCAGCCGGCCGCGTCGAAGACGTAGGAGGACGAATCGAATCGGCGCTGATACGTCGATGGCTCGGAGTCGAGCGGGCGGGTATCACCTTCGACGATGTCGTGGTGGTGGCGGGTTGCGGTCCGATCGGTCTCGGGATGGTGGCCGGTGCGC
>NZ_JBFAHF010000004.1:0-127161 GCF_040654015.1 Nocardia sp. NPDC050799 | reverse complement strand
GCGCCCCCGCGCCCGGGCCAACTCTTCGGTGAACTAATCAACGCGGCGCTTACCGGGCGTGGGCGCGCCCGGCCCGGGTCCGAGCCATCGACGTATCAGCGCACCGTACGCGGCAGGCTCAGGCGAACACCTGGGTGAGGTCGCCGTACAGCCGCTGCTCGGTGCACCGGGTGTCCGCGTCGAAGCTCGCGTACACCGCCCCGGGGATATCGAGTTCCGTACCGTTCTTCAGCCAATAGTGGATGCGGATCTCGAAGGTGACCTCGGCCGTACCGTCCGCCGCCGTCTGCGGCTCCATCCAGTGGAAAATGCTGTGCCGGATCTTGGTGGTCTGGTCGAGCACGTACTGGATGGAGGCGGCGGCCGCTTCCCGGCCGGCCACGGGGTCGGCATTGGCGAAGGTCAACTTCACGTCGTCGGTCATCAACTGCACGGCATCGGCCAACCGGCCGGAGTCGATGTGCTCGTAGTAGTCCTCCACGGCCTTCCGGACGGACGTCATCAACCCACTCCTTGCTGAATTTCCCGGAAAGGGAACCGTTTTCGATTGCTGCGAGCACACAGTAATAGATGTTCGCGCCGCGCGCCGGGGATCGCGAAGCACCGTGGGTTCAGCTGATCCGGACTGTGTAGCAACGGCTTTTGGGGCCCGGCGGCGCGGAGTTCCGTCCGCCGGCCCCGGGATCACCGCGCCTCGGCCGGTGCCCGGAGCGAGGCCGGTACGGCCGCCCGGATCGCCGCGGCCTCGTGGGCCAGCAGCACATCGCCACCCTGTGTGGAGACGATCGGGCTGTACGGGTCCGGCTCGTAGGGGTCGCCGAGTAGTTCGCGCAGCACCGCCAGCCCGCAGAACGGCACATAGTGCGGGCTGTACCCACCCTCCTGGACGAACGCGATCCGACCCTCGCAGAGTTCGGCCGCCACATCGAGCACGCGCCGCGTGAGCTGGGCGAACCCGGCACTGGTGACCATCTGACGGGCCAGCGGATCCATGATGCTCGCATCGAAGCCGGAGGCCACCAGGATCAGCTCGGGCCGGAACGCGCGCAGCGCCGGCAGCACGACCTGGTCCATGGCGTGCACATAGGCGGCGTCACCGCCGGCGGGCGGCAGCGGGATATTGATCGAGAAGCCCTCGCCCGCACCGGTGCCCCGCTCCTCGAGGTAGCCGGAGTTCGGCGGGAAGCACAGATGCTGATGCAGCGAAATGGTGAGCACCGACGGGTCGCTGTACCAGATCTCCTGGGTGCCGTTGCCGTGGTGGACATCCCAATCCACCACGGCCACCCGTTCCAGCCCTAGGACGTCCTTGGCGTAGGCGGCGGCCATCGAAACATTGTTGAAAATGCAGAAACCCATTCCGCCGGCCCGGTACGCGTGATGCCCCGGCGGGTTGACCAGCGCGTAACCGGTATCGATGGTCCGGGAAACCACCTGATCCACGAGCTGGATCGCACCGCCGGCGGACAGCGCCGCGATCTCGTAACCTCCGCGCCCGAACGGCGAACAACCGTCACCGGCGTCACCGCCCTTGGGCCGCAGACTCTCCTCCTTGATCCGGTCCAGATGCTCGGCGGTATGGACGCGGAGGATATCCGCCTCGGTGGCCGGGACCGCCCGCACCGGTTGCAGCCGGTCGAGCAACCCGGAAACAGCGACCAGTTCGTGGAACCGGCGTTTGGTATCGGGATGGGCGAGATGGTGACCTATCGGCTGGAGTCCGGTGGTGGCATCGGCGGGGAACAGACTCCCCGAACCGGTGTCGGCCCATCCGTAGACCGTGTTCCAGACATACCCGATTGTCATGGTCGAACTCCTTGGTGTCCCGCTACCCGCGCGAGCGAGCGCCGGACGGCAAACCGCGCGCAATCGATCGACAGCGCCAGCTCATCGAGCCACAACCGGTCCGACCTCGCAACCGGAACACGAATGTTGGGAAAACTCCCCGCAGAGGACAACCACGCAATCCGAAACGCACGTTCCAGGAGGGCCGCGGCGACTCATCGGTGTCGCGAAATATTCTTCAAAAACTCAGGTGGGAGCAGAGTTCATCGCGTCGTCGCCCGGTGTCCGCCCGGGGGTGTCAGAGTCGGACGGTATGAGCGTTCTGCGTCGGGCCGCGGCCGGTTGCGCCGCCGGGCTGAGTCTCGTCCTGCTTACCGCGTGCGCCGGGTCCGAGGAGCCCGCCCCCGCGACTCCGGGGGTTGTGCCGCTGGTTTCCACCGGTGACCTTCCCGCCACCGGGCCCGGCGAGGTGCATCTGTTCGGGTTCAACGATCTGCACGGTCATCTCGAACCGCCGGAGGCGAGCAACGGGCTGATCGGCGAGCACCCGGCGGGTGGGGCGGCCTATCTGGCGACCCATCTGGACCGTTTGCGCGCGGCCTACCCGGACAGCGCGGCGCTTTCGGCCGGGGACAATATCGGCGCCAGTCCGCTGGTGTCGTCGCTGTTCCACGACGAGCCGACCGTCACGTTCCTGAGCGAGATGGGGGTGGCGGCATCCGCGGTGGGCAACCACGAACTCGACCACGGCGTTTCGGAACTGGCGCGGCTGAGCAAGGGCGGCGGCGCGGTAAACGGATGCTCGCCCGGTGCACCGTTCACGGGGGCCCGGTTCGATTTCCTGGCCGCGAATCTCACGAACTCGCGCGGTGAGCCGCCCCCGGAGGTGCGGCCCTGGACCATGCTGGAGGTCGGCGGGCACAAGATCGGGGTGGTGGGGACGGTCACGCCCGACACTGTGAACCTGGTTTTTCCCGAGGGGATTCGCGGTTACACATTCGGTGATCAGGTCGAGGCGATCAACAAGTATGTGCCCGCCATGAAACAGGCGGGCGCGGAAACTGTGGTCGCGCTGGTGCACGACGGCGGTGCCCAGGGGACACCGGCGAAAACCACGGATTACAACGGTTGCGCCGATATCGGTCCAGAAGTGCCCGATCTCGCCGCCCGCACGGACCCGGCGGTCCAGGTGCTGTTCACCGCGCACAGCCACCAGTCCTATGTGTGCGAATTCGACGGCAAGGTGGTGACCCAGGGCGCCTCCTACGGCCGGCTGATCACCGATGTGACGCTGCGCTTCGCCGACGGGGAGGTCACCGCGGCGGCGGTGAACCGGGTGGTCACCCGCGATGTCGAACCCGATCCGTCGGTCACCGGACTGATCGGCTTCTTCTCCGGGCAGGCGGCGCCGCGCGCCGGGCGGGTGGTCGGTACCGCCACCACGCCGCTGCCGCGCGCCGGCGCCACGGGCGAATCACCGCTGGGTGCGGTGATCGCCGACGCGATGCTCGAGGTCACCGGCGAGTCGGCGCGGGCGGTGGCGGCTTTCATGAACCCCGGCGGGGTCCGTGCCGATATCGATCCCGGCCCGATCACCTACGGCGCCATCTACGAGACCCAGCCGTTCGGAAACCAGGTCGTCACGCTGACACTCACCGGTCGCCAGATCCTCGAACTGCTGGAACAGCAGTGGGACAACGAGAGCAAACCGGCGATCCTCTCGGTCGCCGGTATCTCCTATGCCTATGACGAGACCGCGGCCCCGGGTGCGAAGGTGGTCGGCGATTCGGTGCGGATCGGCGGGCAACCGCTGAACGAGCTCGCCACCTACCGGGTGAGCACCAATAATTTCCTCGCCGCCGGCGGGGACGGTTTCACGGTCTTCACCCGCGGCACCGATTCGGCGGTCGGTCCTACTGATCTCGACGCGCTGGAAACCTATCTTCGCGAGGAAGGTCCGGTAGCCGCTCCCGGGCAACGCGTGCAACGTCGCTGAAGCAGCATCGAAGACGTAGAAAATCCGGAAAGTTATTCCTGACTCGGCGATATCGGTAAACCGGTGGCGCGACTCCGGACGTACTCGCCGACCCGACCGGCCTGCCCCGGGCCGCGCCCGGCTCCCCGTATGGTCCGGAGTGCTCGATCCGCACGCGTACCACTTCCCACCCGATCAACGAGAGAGAAGGGGTTACACATGTCGATCCGCATCACCACCGCTGCCGCGCTCGCCGCACTGGCCGTTCCCGCCGCGGTCGCCCTCGCCGCACCGGTGGCCACCGCGCAACCCACCGAGGGAGCCGTCGACCAGCAGGACAGCCGGCCCGGCCTCCTGGGCATTCCGGGCCTTCCCGGTATCGATGACCTGTTTCCGGGTCTCGGCCTGCCCGTCCAGGACGACGCGGAAGATGAGCCGGCGCCCGGTGACACCGACCGGCAGAACCCTGGTGACACCGATCAACAAGCTCCCGGTGACACCGATCAGCAATATCCAGGCGACACCGACCAGCAGGGACCCGGCGGCACCGACCGAGAAGGACCCGGCGACACCGACCAGCAGGCACCGGGCGACACCGACCAGCAGCAAGCTCCCGCCATCGACCAGCAGGGCAGTATTCAGGACTACGGCCCCACGGAGTAGCGGAGGAACCTGCCGCCGGATGTGACCGAGCCGGCGCGACCACTGCCACCGGGTGGGTACGGGGCCTCGCCCGGCGGCAGTGCCGCCCCGGCCCGCCGGTGACGCGGTCCGGGGAACCGTCGGCACACCGGAAGCCGGCCGCGCACCGGCGCGAGGACCAGGGACGTCGTCCGTCCGCGTCCACCCGGCAGGCGGGCCGCCCTTGTTTTCCGGTTCGTCCGTTCCGGCACCGCGCCCGGCTGATCGGCGCAGACCGCACAACGACCACGGCGTATCGGATCCAGGTCCTTACCCCCACCGCGGCGCAGCAGGTCAGGAGCCTCCCACCGCGCGCAGCAGGTCGGAGGGCTCCGGCTGCGGCGGATCCGGTCGGAGGCGCCCCGCCCCGTGGCGGATCAGGTCGGTGAACCCGCCGCCGCGCCGGTTGCCAGGTCCGCGCCCCAGCGTTTGACGGCGGCGTCGAGATCCAGCGGGTGGGGCCGCAGGTCCTCGGTATCGGGCCAGTCGGCGCGGGGTACCCGCCACATCACCTCGAACTCGTTTCCGTCCGGGTCTTTCGCGTAGAAGGATTTGGACATCAGATGGTCGGAGGCACCGACCAGCGCGTCCCGGGACCGCAGCCGGCGCCCGACTTCGGCGAGTTCGCCGAGCGTGCCGACCTCCCAGGCCAGGTGGTAGAGGCCCACACTGCCGGGGTGTGGGCCCGGGGCGCGGTCACCGAGCGCGAACAATCCCAGGTCGTGGTCGTTTTCGGTGTCCGGCGCCCGGAGGAAGGCGGCCCGGCCCGGGACCCGGTGGGCGACGACGAACTGCAGGGTGGCGGTGTAGAAGTCGACTGCGCGGTCCAGGTCGCGGATGTAGAGGACGGCGTGGTTGAGCCTGCGTACGGCCATAGCGGTTCCTTCTGTGCGGACTACTGGTGGGGCCGGAGTTGTCAGCGCGCGGCGGCGACGGTGTCGTGCAGGGAGGTGGCGACGGTGTCGTGCAGGGAGGCGAGGGGCCGGTCGAGCAACTCGGCCAGATCGGGTGCGATGGTAGCGAGCGCGCCTTCGGCGATCCGCGTGTCGGCGTCGACGAGGAGTTCGACCAAGAACGCGGGCAGACCCGCACCGGCGAGTATTTCGGCGTACTGCGCGGCGGGGAGATCGGTGTAGGTGACGTCCTTTCCGGATACGGCGGATGCTTCGGCGGCGAGGTCGTCCAGCGTCCAGGCCGTGTCACCGGTCAGCTCGTAGGTCTTGCCCGCCTGGTCGTCGGGGGAGGTCAGGACGACGGCGGCGGCCTCGGCCAGGTCGGCGCGGGTGGCCGAGGCGATCGCGCCCCGGCCCGTGGCGCCTACGAGGGTGCCGCGCTGGACCGAACCGGCGAGGCCGGCGGTGTAGTTCTCGGTGTACCAGCCGTTGCGCAACAGCACGGTGGCCAGTCCCGAAGCACCGAGCCGGGCCTCGGTGTCGCGGTGCACTCGGGCCAGGGACAGCGGGTTGGTATCGGCGGCGACGATCGAGGTGTAGGCCACGAGCCCGACACCGGCCCGGGCCGCGGCGTCGACGACGGCGGCGTGCTGGACGAGCCGGAGGTCGTCGGGACCGTTGGCGGAGACGAACAGCAGCTTGTCGGCACCGGTGAACGCGGGAACGAGTGTTTCGGGCCGGTCGTAGTCGGCGCCGCGCACCGTGACACCCCGGGCGGCCAGGTCTGCGGCCCTGGTCGTATCGCGGACCGCCACCGCGAGCTGCGCGGCCGGTACGCCCCGCCGCAGCAGGGCGTCCACCGCGAGGCGGCCGAACTGTCCGGTGGCACCGGTGACGACGAACATGACGAGCTCCTTCTCGGTCGGGCTTCGAGTGCGCGAATCCGACCACCAAGATACACGGTGAAATAGTTAGCGCGAACTATTGGTAAGTGCTCTCCGGTGGTTACCATGACGGTATGGACGTAGCGGAACCCTCCTCGGACAGCACGACCGCGGCGTTGCCCTTCGATGTCTTCGCGCGGGCCTGCCCCTCGCGCCCGGTCCTCGAACACCTCACCGGCCGCTGGGGAACCCTGGTGCTCGCCGGGCTGGCGGACGGTCCGCTCCGGTTCGGCGATCTGCGCCGCCGCATCGACGGGGTGAGCGAGAAAATGCTCGCCCAGACTCTTCAGCAGCTGGAACGCGACGGTTTCGTACACCGCGAGGTCCGCCGCGCCATCCCGCCCCACGTGGAGTACAGCCTCACCGATCTGGGCGCCGATACCGCGCCGCGGCTCCTCGAACTCATCGGTTTCCTCGAGGCGCGAATGCCCGAGGTCCTCGACGCCCAGCGCCGCCACGCCGAGTCACGAAGCGACATCGCCACCTGACCCTCACCGCCATCCAGACCCCCTGAAAAGGTTCCGCGCGCCATCGATGCACACCGATGAAGCATTGATAGCTTTCGCGCATGAACACGAGAAGAGTACGCGGCGGCCCGCTGTCACTCGTCGCCCTGATCGCCGGGCTGCTCGTCGTGACCCACTCCGCGGACACGCCCGATATCGAGTTGACCGGCGGTGAGCCACGGAAACGCAGCCCGGTGCCGGTGATCGCCAACGGTTTTCCCGGCGGCAGGTTCGCCCTGCGCAACGAAGAAGCCCGCCTGTGCCTGACCAGTGAGCCCGGCCGGTACTACGAATTCGACGGGACTTGGCAGCAGCGGGAGTACACCCGGCGCAGCGACCGGGCGAGCGTCACCACCGATCCCGGCCTCGAAATGCGCGGCTGCGACGGATCGGTGCGGCAGGGCTGGTTCTTCGATTCCAGCGGCGCGAACACCTATTCCGGTGCGCACAATCAGCTCGTCAATCTCGTCGCCGAGGATTCGCGCGGCTACTTCGCCCTCTCCTACGGCGGCACCCCCTCCCGCGGAGGAACCGACGCGCGACTGGTCGACAGTACGTCGAGTCTCGCGGTCGAATGGCAGATCGAGGACGGCTACCTCTTCGAGCAGGCGTATCCGAAATCCGTACTCACCTACCTGCCCGGTACCGGGGCACTGAAGATGACTCCGCGCGGCGGCCCATACCAGCGCTGGCGGCTACAGGCGACACCCTGACCCGGCCCACCGGCCATCAGGCCCGCAGACCGGCCAGGACTATCGCCAGCCCGCTGCCGAATTCGGTTTCCGGATCGCCGCCGGCGGCGGCTTCCGCGATCTCGATCAGCTTCGGGAACCGATCGGCCGGCAGCGCCGCGACCCGGCCGGCGACCGCCGCCCGATCCTCGCCCGCGCGGGCCGCGAGCGGGCTCGTGAGTTCGGCCTGCGCGAATCCGGTGACATATCCGGAGACCACCCGGAAGGCAACCAGCAGTTCGGCTCCCGATCTGCCGGAGCGGGCCAGCGCCCGGAGCAGGGCCTCGGCGGGCGCGAGCGTGGGGACATCGGAGCTGCGCCGGGTCAGGATCAGCGGGATGGCGTGCGGATGCGCGCGGACGGCCTGCCACATCCCCTCCGCGACCGACACCACCTGGGCCGGCCAGTCACCCGGCGTCTCGGTCCAGCGCGTTTCGCCCATGACGGCTTCGGTCACCAGCTCCTCGAGCCCTTCGCGGCCGTCGACATAGTTGTAGATCGTCATCGCGCCGGTACCGAGTTCGGCGGCGAGATTGCGCATGGTCAGGCCGGCGAGCCCCTGCTCGTCGACCAGCGCCAGCGCGGCCGACCGCAGTTGTTCCCGAGTGAATTTCCGAGGCGCGGGCATAACCCTCCCTTGTTCAAGTACGGCGTACGTGATTAACTCATCTGATTCACGTACAACGTACCTAATCGAGGATTTATGACCATACGCACCACCTTCCCGTCCGGGCGCGACCGTTGCGCGGCCTGGCTGACAGTGCCCGACGCCCCCGGCCCGCACCCCGCCGTCGTCCTCGTCCACGGCGGCGGCGCCACCCACGAGATGATGCTCGGGCAATACGAACGATGGTTCGCGCAGGCGGGACTGGCCGTGGTGGCGTTCGACTTCCGTCATCTGGGCGAATCCGCCGGCGAGCCGCGGCAACTGGTCTCCCAGCGCCGCTACGCCGAAGATGTCGACGCGGCATTGGCCTTCGCCCGCTCCCGTCCCGAACTGGATGCCGACCGGATCGCGCTGTGGGGCACCTCCTTCGGTGCCAGCCATGTCCTGGCCGCCGCCGCCCGCCATCGCGACCTGCGCGCGGCGGTCGTGCAATGCCCGGTTTTCAGCGGGCGTGCCGTCGTCGCCCGCGCGGGTGTGGGCCACCTGCTGCGGTTCACGCTCCCGATCGTCTCGGACCTGGTCCGCGGCGCACTGGGTCTGTCCCGGCGCTATGTTCCCCTGGTGGGCGAACCCGGGGAGCGTGCCTTCGTCACACAGGCGGGGGCGCTCGCGGGGTGGCAGTCCGTGACGCCGCCGGGATACGCCTTCGACAACCGGATCACCGCAGCCTCCGGCCTCGGCATGCTGTTCTACAACGCGGCGTCGGCCGCGCCACAGGTGCGGTGCCCGCTGATGGTCTGCGCCTGCGCACGCGAGAATCTCATCGACCCGGCGATCGCGGCCCGGGTAGCCGCCCGCGCACCGCAGGCCGTACTGAAGACCTACGACGCCGACCATTTCACCGTCTACCACCCACCGGTGGTGGAGCAGATCATCGCAGACCAGATCGCCTTCCTCACCGCACATCTCGCACCACCACGCACCGTGGACAACTGACGGGCCCGAGGCCGGCGGTTCGGTTAGAGTGCCGAACCGAGGCCGGCAGGCCGTGGCGGAAGTACAGAGGGTGGCGTTGTGCTGATCCGGTCGGAAGAAACTGCGCAAACCCTTCTCCGAGCCGCCCGGAACCTGAGCGATTGCTTCATGAGAATGGAGGGCCCTGATACCACTCACGGCATCAGGCCTTTCGCCCGGCGATTCGAGAACGCGGCCGCGAAACTCTCCGACTCCGACAGAGGTTTTCGTCATGCCCCCGGCACCGGCGAGTCCGCACGCTCGTCGTCGGCGGGTTCGAGCCGCCGGCCCGGAGCGGACTCCAGCGCCGGCGGTTCCGGTGGCGGACCGCTGCCGCGTGGTGGATCCGCCGACCCGTATCCCAAGATCGAACTGCATGTCCATCTCGAGGGCACGATCCGGCCGGAAAGATTGCTGGATATGGCGCGGCGCAATGGTGTGACATTGCCCGCGGACAATGTCGAGGCGCTGTCCGCCCTGTATCGATACCGCAACTTCGGCCACTTCCTGGAGATGTGGCGCGCCACCACCGGCACGATGCGCACCGGAGACGATTTCCGCCGGGCCGTCCTCGATTACGCTCTGGAGGCGAAAACGCACGGCGTGCAGTACATCGAAACCACCTTTTCACCCATCAATCGCAATAAATGGGACGGCATCCCGTATCCGGCGATGTTCGACGGTGTCACGGACGGCATCACCGCGGCGGCCGAACACCACGGTGTCACCGTGCGCGCCATGCCCAGCCTGATCTGGGGAGTCGACCGCGACCTGGCCGAAGAATGCGCGCAATGGGCCGTGCGCTACCGGGACCGGGGCATTGTCGGCCTGGACGCCGGCGGCGATGAACTGGCGCGCGGCGACGTCTCGGAGTTCGACCGGGCGGTGGCCATCGCGCGCGACGGCGGGCTGGGAATCGTGCCGCACGCGGGGGAAGCGGGAGGCGTCCGCGCCATCCGGGATGTCCTGCGCTGGAACCCGGACGGGCTACAGCACGGGATCGCCGCGGCCGGCGACCCCGCTCTCATGGCCGAGCTCGTGGATCGGGGAACCGTACTCCGGGTGACCCCGACCTCCAACGTCGCCACCCGTGTCGTGGCGGATATCGCGGAACATCCACTCCCCCGGCTGCGCGAGGCCGGTATCCGCTGCAGTATCGGTACCGACGACCCGGCTCTGTTCGGTACCACCCTCGGCCAGGAATACGAGCTGGCCGAGCGACTCGGGATCAGCCCGGCCTCCGCCTACCGGGCCGGCGTCGACGGGTCCCTGTGCGACGACGCCGTGCGGCAGCAACTGCGCGAGGTCGGCGACACCGCGTTCGGCGCTCCGTCCAGCTGACCGCACACGAACGCCGCTGCCGGTCAGAGACTTCCGGACATCCGCCCGTACACGATCAGCAGCAGCACGTCGAGAGCGGAGATCGCGAGCAGGACCAGCCACTGCCGGGGCCGGTCCCCGCGCATGACCACGAACGACGCCGTCACACCGAGGAGCCCGGCGGCGCAGTACCCGAGTTTCCAGCCGAGTCCCTCCGAGCTCAGGCCCATCACGGCGATGATCGAGGACAGCACCAGAGCGGCGACCATCATTTCATTACGCAGTAATCCCTCGTCGAGCAGTGCGACGGCCCGCTCGATCGCGGCGCTCATACCGCCCGAACGACGTGCGCGACGTGTATCCCCCATGCGAAACCCCTTCCGCCGGCTGCCGCGCTGCACGCGACAGGTCTGTGTCCACCTCTTCTGCTGTATTCCGAGAAGATTCCGTGCCCGCCGGACACGGCGTCCACGCCGCCGGTCACAACACCGGGCAGGCCGAGCCGAGGTTCAGGCCGGAGCCGACCTCCACTGCGAGCGACTGTTCGCTACCGATGTTCACGGCGTGCAGGTCGTGCGTGCCGGGAACCTCCGGGGTCCAATCCGCGGTGACCGTGCCGGACTCACCGACGAGAATCGCGCCGGGCGGATCGAACGAACCCTTCTGGCTGTCGTAGAAACTGACGTACTCGCCCGGCTCCGCGGTAGCGGACGCGGTGTAGGTGCAATGGGTTCCGTAGGGCGCCGTGGCGCTCCCTGCGCCGGCCCCCGGCGCCAGCTCGAAATCGGTGACCGCCGCAAGCGCGTCGGGAGCGGTGACCACGAGCGCCGGCGCCAGTGCGCCCAGCAGCGCGGCCACCGTCGGAACAGTCCTGCGTGAACGGTGCATCAACGACCCTTTCGACGACAACGGATGGAACGGAACTGCCGGTACCACCTGGTCGAGAACGCTCGACCGGAGTCGAGCGGAAAGCCGGAGCCGGGGCCTCGGCCACGGACAACCGGCCCCGGGAACACGAACCTCACGCTACTCGGCGAGCTGCGCGCTGTTCGGTGCTTCCGCGCATTTCTGCGCCGGCGGGCGGATTCGCGTTATCGGCGTAATCGCGGTACCCGCCGCATTTCCGGCGAGTCCGCGCCCGATGGAGTTTCCGGCGTTACCGTCTGGACATGAGTTCTTCGCACTGGACCGCGGCCGATCTGCCCGCCTTCGACGGCCGCACCGTGGTCGTCACCGGCGCCAACAGCGGCGTCGGATTCGGCACCGCCACTTTGCTGTCCCGGGCCGGCGCGCATGTGGTGCTCGCCGTCCGCGATATCGGCCGCGGCAACGAGGCCGCGCGCCGGATCGGCGGCAGCAACGAGGTGCGGCGGCTCGATCTCGCCGATCAGGAATCGATCCGCGAGTTCGCCGGCGAGTGGGCGGGTGAGATCGCGATCCTGGTGAACAATGCCGGGGTCGCGATGGTGCCCGAGGGACGGACCAAGGACGGCTTCGAAATGCAGTTCGGCACCAACCATCTCGGTCATTTCGCGCTCACCAATCGGCTCCTGCCCCACATCACCGACCGCGTCGTCAATCTGGCCTCGGGTGCGCACAAGGTGGGGTCGATCGATTTCGACGATCTGGACTACGCCAAGAGCGGTTACAGTCCCGTGAAGGCCTACGGCCGTTCCAAGCTCGCGAACCTGCTGTTCACCCTCGAACTCGAACGCCGCCTCCGGCGGGCCGGGTCCACGGTGCGCGCCATGGCGTCGCATCCCGGGTACGCGGCCACCGAACTCGGTACCGCGAACCGCAACAAATTCCTGGTCGGCATCGTGCACCTGGCCGGCCGCTATCTCGCGCAAACCCCGGAGAAGGCGGCCTTGCCCACGCTGTTCGCCGCGACGCAGGACCTGCCGGGCGCGAGTTACGTCGGGCCGGACGGTCGCGGGGAGATGCACGGGTACCCGACACTCGTCGGCCGGTCGGCGCAGGCCAGCGATGTACACGCGGCGCAGCGGCTCTGGGAGGTCTCCGAGGAACTCACCGGCGTCCGGTTCGGTCTGTCCTGATCCGCCCGGAACTTCGCCACGATGCCCGGTGCGTTGCGCCCGGGCCGTAGCGGCCATCCGCGAAATAATCATGGCCTCGACGATCGCCGTGCGGGATCGATCAGCACGGCATCTCCGGACTCGTCACAAGGAGGTTCCCGATGTCGTTCACCGAGGAAGAGGTCGCCTATCTGCGCTCCCAGCCGCTCGCGCGAGTGGCCACCGTGGGCCCGGACGGGCAGCCCGACGTGGCGCCGGTGGGCTACGAGTTCGACGGCACCCACATCTATATCGGCGGTCATGATCCGGTGCGGACCAGGAAGTACCGCAATGTCGAACACGGCCACACGAAGGTCGCCGTCGTGATCGACGACCTCGTGTCCACAGACCCCTGGACCCCGCGATACCTGCGTGTGTACGGGACCGCCGAACTCGTGGAGCGTGCCGGACAGTTCGGGACCGCGCCGTATATGCGGATCACGCCCACCGTGTCCTGGAGTTTCAATCTGGCCGGGCGCGCGTTCTCACCCGGCGATGTACAGGTGCGGCGCACCGTCCACGCCTGCCGCTGAGCGCACCGCCGGATCGCTGGGCGATACCCGTTCACCCTGACCGCGGGGCGGGTCCCGCTGGTGCGGGCCGACTCGCGTTCGTCGACGCCCCCGGTCGACGCGGACGTTCGACGGCAGTCGGCGGCACGGTGCCGGATTCATCGCTCCCGTGGTGTCCGGCGCAGCACCGCGAGGTAGGCCGCCGCGGCCGCCCGTTGCGCCGGCACGGACAGCCGACCGCCCCGGCGCATGGACCGGCGCGCGGGGCGGGAGAACGCGGTGACCACGCCATATACGACATCGGTATCCCGGTCGTACTCGACGGCGAACAGCTCCTCCCCGCTCACCGGGTGCCCCGGCAGGGTGCCGTAGGCGAACCCGATCCGGTCGGGCTCGTCCAGTACGTACACCACCCGGCACGGCGCGCGCAGGCCGAACCGGCCGATCCCGAGCCGGAGGGTGACAGTCGTGCCCGGCTCGGCCACCGGCGTTCCGGCTTCCTGGAGAAGTCTCAGCCCGCGCTGCATCCGATAGCGCAGTAGCGCCGCGCCGAGCCGCCGGAATTCCGCCTCACCGGAAGCTATGGGACGACGCAACCGCAGGTGCTGGTATCCCGGCGGGAACTCACCACTAGTCGCACCGACCTCGGAGTAGGTGAAGGCGGGACCGTCCGGCGATTCGCTCATACCCCGATCCTCGTCGCCGCGAGCCATCGACGCGAGACCGGCAGGCGGACGTCAGGTATCGGTTCGGCAATCATCCGGAACAGTCACGATCGTCCGGATGCAGTTTCGGAAGTATGTCCAAATTTTCGTAATCGATGGGTTCGTAGTCGATAGTGTCGTCGAGCGACTCCGGGCTCTGCTCCCAGCGTGCGATCTCGGCGTCCCAGTCACGGTACGCGGGGTCCTCGGGGCCGATAGTGACCGAGCCGTCGACGTTATCGCCGTCGGGTTCTTGTCCGAAGTAGCGCACAAGGATACGTCCATCGTCGAGACGTCGGGCCAGCGGGTGTTCTTCACTCATCGCGTAATCCCCAATTCTCTCTCCAGAGCCTCGTAAAAGGAAGTCAGATGACGACCCGCAGCGACCGATCCGTAGAACTCTGGTGGCGCGGCGCTGCCGACTCCGTCGGAAATATTTTGCACTGTTTTTTCGCGCCAGGCGATGCCTTCGGCGAACAGCTCCCTTTTCCCGGACTCGCCGGGCCGGGCAAAATATTCAGCGCCCTTCGGGCTCGTGACTTGAATGTGGCGAAGAACCATGGTGTGAAACTGAGAAAACACCGGTTCCTTACTCGGCCTGTCGAGAGCGTCATCGAGGGCGTGGCCGAATTCGTGCGGCGCGGTAGCTTTTCGGGAGTGTTGTGCGTGGCCTACGAGCAACGCCCTGAACCTCTCGCTGTACACGCCGCCGACGTCGTCCCAGGTCGAACCATCGGGCCACGCCGCGGGCTTCTCGTCCCGGGGTCTCGTTGCCGACCAAGCCGCATGGCCGAGGTCGTGCAATCGACCGGAGCCGAGCCAGATCCCCCCATCGGGATATTCCTTCATATGAGCCGCGACAATGCGATGATACCGGTCCGGTAATGATGCCAATGAACGAGCATACTCCTGAGCCCGGGCCGAGCCGTCCACATGATACCGATCGTCGTAAATGCTTCTCAGGTATCGATCGACCGAATCATCTGTCGCATTCGACCTCGCGCCGGAAGCGTCGGCATTTTCAGAACCTCCTTTGCCGAACTGATGACCGCCGTATACATCGGCCTCGGTCTCCAGGTCGACTCCTTGCGTAATACCGCGAAGAAAGGTCTCTCTGTACACTCGGTTTGCGATATGGTCGGACCACTCTTTGAAATTGCCGACCAGTCCTTCGGTAACCCGCGAGGTGGCCCTGGGGATGCTGTTGCTCAATTCGACCTCGCTACCACGATGGGCCCCGGACCGACCCCGGCACCACAGGCGCTCGCAGTTGCGTCTCGGCCTGGGGCGGCCATCGGCGGCCCTGAGCCCGGATATACCGATGATTTCGGCCCCCGGTATCTCCAGGCTTCGATGATGCCTCATGTGGGGGAGTTTTCTGTGGCGAACGAGGGCGGCAGCCGGGCGCGCGCCGCTGTGCCCGAGATCCTGCTCATCGGGTCGGCGTTGCCGGTGACACTCCCGGCGGCGTACTGCGGCCCGAGGCGGCGCCGGCGCGATCGGTGCGAGGACCGCCGGAATCATCTCGGCAATGGCGGATCACGGCCGGCCGGTATCGGGCCTTGCTGGTCGACGCCGACATGACGCACACCGTGGGCCGACGCGTGTACGAGTTCCGTGCGACCGATCCCGGTCAGTCGGCCGCGGGAGCGACGGGCGGGCTGCTGCGCCCGTACCCCCGATCGCTGAGTTCCGCATCGAGGGTCCCCTGCGCCACCCGCATGACCTCGGCATACACCGGTTCCTGCAACCGTCGCCACATCTCGTCGGTGGCGACCTCCTCGACAGGAGCGATCACCCACCAGATATTGCCGAAGGGATCCGCGATCCGGCCGCCGCGCTGCCCGAACGCATCGTTGGCGGGTCGGGTGACGATCCGCCCTCCGGCCGCCGTGGCCCTGCCGATCGCCTCGTCCGCGTCGGGCACGAACACGCGCAGCAGACTCGGCAGCACGGGCCAGTCCTCGTGCCGGTCGAAGGCGAGGACGACGGTGTCGCCGATTCGTATCTCGCCGTGCCCGATCTTTCCGTCCATGGTCGGTACCCGGCCGAGTTCCACGCCGCCGAACACCTGGGCGACGTAATCGAGGAAAGCCCCGGTGTCATCGGTGACGACCCACGGCGCGACGGTGGTGTAGCCCGCGGGCTGGGTGTGTTCCGGCATCTCGATCCTCTCGCTCACTATCGGTACGACAGTGACGGTAAAGGCGATAGCGGTCGGAAACCGTCCTCGATCAGCTACCTCGCGGGCCGGGGCGCGAACGGCGGCCGTGTGAGTGCGCTACGACGATGTCTCAGCGAGCGATTTCGGTACGAAGCTCGGCCAGGGCGCGGGTCAGTTCGTGGATACCGGGGGTTTCGATCGGGTAATGACCGGCGCCGGCCAGCACGGTGAGCTTCTTCGGGGCAGCGATACGTTCGAAGAACTGCGCGCTCAACGACAGTGGCGTCCAGGTGTCGGCGCCGGGATGAACCAGCCACACCGGGCAGGTGGTGAAGTTCTCCGGTTCGACATGTGGCACCGAGGTGAGATAGGTCCGCAGGAAACCCAGCGGCATACGAACTCCTCCGCCCAGGGGATCGGTGGAGACCAATCGGGTCAGCGCCGGGTTGGCGGACATGGCCGGCATATTCGCCATCCACCGGATCGGGACCCCGAGGTTGTCGACGGCGGGGAAGAGCAGCCGCGCACCGTGGCGGCCGAGCCATGGGTGGCGGGCGATCGCGCTGCGAACCTGCGGCATTCGTGGATCGATCAGGCAGGTCGCCACGACCGCGGCGGCCAGACCGGTGCGTGCGGCGGCTTCGTAGGCCAGCATGCCGCCCATGCTGGCGCCCAGGAGCACCAGCGGCCGGGGATCGGCGGCGTGCTCGGCCCGGACCAGGTCGGTGAGGCAGTCCACCCAATCCGGATAACGGATGCGCCGACGCGCGGGAACCCGCGTACGGCCGTAGCCGGGGAGGTCGGGCACCACCACCTCGAAACCCTGTCCGGCCGCCAGCGCCGCGAATGGCCATACCGCCGCGGCGTGCCCGCCGGCGCCGTGCGCCAGCAGCATCCGCGCCGGTGCGTCGGCCCGGACGAGGCGTTCGATGTGCACGCGGTGGTCGCGGTGGTCCCACCAGGTCCGCTCCGGCCGTAGCGCGGGGTCGGGTCGCAGGTCGGCGGGCAGAAAAGCGAGGTAGGAGCTGTGCATGTCACAATAATTCGAGCAATATTCGGTTTTGACAACTCGACTTCGGGACCCCTATGTCCACTCCTCGGAAAACCCCGCGCCAGCAGCGATCACAGTTCACCTTCGATGCGATCCTCGACGCGGCTGCTCGACTTTTCCAACAGCACGGCTACGCGGCGACCACCACCAACAAGGTCGCCGAACTCGCGGGCGTCTCGATCGGCACCCTCTACCACTACGTCCCCAACAAGGACGCTCTCCTCTACGCACTCGCCGACCGCCACCTGCGCGAGGCCACGGCCGCCCTCCTCACCGAGACCACGGCCCTACGCGCCGAGGCGCCGCCCCTGGACGAAACCGTGCACCGCCTGATCACCTCGGTCGCCGACCTACACCGTGCCCAGCCGCGTATGCACCGATTGCTGTTCGAACAGTCACCGCGCACTCCCGAAGGCCTCACCCGGTTGCGCGATCTCGAACAGCGCCTCGCCGCCGAGGTCGCCTACCACCTGCGCCGCCTCGAAGTCGCCGGCGCCGACCCCGATCTCGACGCACTGCTGTTCGTACAAGCTGTCGAAGCACAGGTCCACGGCGCTGTCCTCAACCCGCCGGAAGGCAGAACCGCAGACCGATGCCTCGAGGCAGTGACCGCCTTCTGGACCCGGTCCTTGGCTGATCAGCGGGCCACTACGGCGCCGTGCGCGGCTGGGACGCCATCGACGAGTCCGACACCTTTTCGAACAAGGAGTGGGCCGTACTGAACCCCCCGCCGTGTTGATCCAGCGCTGAGCCCCCGGCGCGCCATTCGGCAGGCGCACCGAGGTGGTCCGCCACGGGTGACCGTCGCCCGAATACCGGCGCTCGGCACCACGACCACACGGTTGCGGCGGGCCGAGGTCGCAGGCGATGCGTCACTCTGTGTGCCGGGAAACCCAGTACTCGGATGGCCGGACTGTGTCATAGCGTCGGAAGGTGAAGCCCATTCCTTTTCCGTACCCCCCGCTGCGTGATGACGAGGTCGAGCTGCGACCGTGGCACGAAAGCGATCTCCCACAGCGGTTCCGAGCCTTCGCCGACCCGCTCTGCCGCCGATTCTCGTGGCCACTGACCGAGCCGCTCACCGAGGCGCACGTACGGAATCGGTTCGCCGAGGAAGAACCGGCGCGGCTGCGGGGCGAAGAACTCTGCCTCGCGGTCACCGATGCCGCCGACCCGGCGGATATCCGGGGCGGGGCCTCCATCTACGACGCCGGCAGATCCGAAGGACGGATGGCGATCGGATACTGGTTGGCACCGCACGCGCGCGGGCGCGGTATCGCCACCCGGACCCTGCGCCTGCTGGCCGGCTGGGCGTTCGACGCGCTCGCAGTCGAACGCCTCGAACTCACCTGTGGTCCGGACAACATCGCATCCCAGCGGGTAGCGCTCCGGTGTGGGTTCGTGCGGGAGGGGCTGCTGCGGTCCCATATCCCGTTCCAGGGAGCACGACGGGACACGGTCGTGTTCGGCTTGCTTCCGGGAGAGTTGACGTAGAACGGCCCGCGCGTCAGGCGATATCCGTGGCCATGGCCGCGAAGGCGCGGGCCGCCGCGGAGTGATAGGCGGTCCGGCGGCGCAGGAGTTCGACTGTGCGGTCGGGCGGGGACGGGGACAGCGTCACCGGATGTAGGTCGGGGTGTGCCCGGGTGATCGCCTCCGGGATGACGGTGGCCAGTGAACCGCGGCGGACGACCTCCAGCAGGGCGCTGATCGAATTCGCCTCCACCACGATATGCGGTGCGATCTCGAATTCGGCCAGATACCTGTCGATGTGCAGACGCGTCGCGAAGTCACCGGTGAGCAGACCCAGTGGCTCGCCGGTGAGCCGGTCGGCCGGCAGTGACCGCGAGGTGGCCGCCAGGTGGTGTCGCGAATCGACGACGAGGACGAGTGCCTCGGTGAACAGCGATGTGTGTTCGATACCGGCGGCATGGTCGCCCGCGAAAGCGATACCGAGGTCGACCCGGTCGGCCATCAGGTCCGCCTCGATCCGGTCCTGAGTGGTTTCTCCGATAGTGATCGTGATTCCCGGGTGAGCGCACCGGAACCGGTGGACGAGGGGCCCGATGAGGTAGCTGGTGAAGGTGGGGGTCATCGCGATCCGCAGCCGGCCGCGGGACAGATCGCGGACATCGTGGACCGCGCGACCCCACTGATCGCCGCCACCAAGAATCGCGCCACCGCCGCCGCGCGGGCCCTCGTCGAGGCGGGCGCCGACGTCGACGCAAAGGACGATCTACAGGACTCGGCCTATCTGTACGCCGGAGCGGAGGGCATCAACGACATCCTCGAACTGACCTCACCCACGGCGCCGACCTGCGCAGCGTCAACCGCTACGACGGCACCGCGCTCATTCCGGCCGCCGAACACGGCCATGTCGGCAAAGTGCGACGGCTGATCGAAGCCGGTGTCGAGGTGGACCACATCAACAACTCCGGCTGGACCGCGCTGCACGAAGCCATCGTGTACGGCGACGGGTCGTCGCGCTATCCGCAGGTCGTCACCGCCTTGCTCGCGGCAGGCGCCGACCCCTCGATCCCGGACAACGCCGGCCGCACCGCGCTGGACAACGCCCGGCGACTCGGCCAGTCGGCCATCGTCCAGATCTTGCGTGATCACCAGACCACCGGGACGAACAACGCTGAGCTCCCCGCGCCGGATCTCCACCAATGCAGGACCCCGCCCGATAGCGACCGCTGCGACCGCGGCCGATGCCGCACTTTCCGATCCTTCTCCGAGAAGGACCCCTGTTATGACCAACCTCCGCAACCTACTGATCCTGCTGGCCAGAGTCGGACTCGGCGTCGTATTCCTCGCCCACGGCTGGCAGAAATTCGTGACCAACGGTATCGACGCGACCCAGCGGGGATTCGAATCGATGGGCGCCCCACTGCCCGGCATTTCCGCGATCCTCGCCGCCGCCATCGAACTCGCCGGAGGCGCGGGCCTGATACTCGGTGTGATCACCCCGGTCTGGGCGGTACTGCTCTTCGCGGATATGGTCGGCGCCTACCTGATCGCGCATATGGGTAACGGCCTGTTCGTGAACAGCGGCGGCAGCGAACTGGTCATCGGGCTCGGCACGGGCGCTCTCCTACTCCTGTGCACCGGCGTGGGCCGTTTCAGCGTGGACAGGCTGCTGGGGGATCGAGCGCCGTGGAACCGCATCAAGTACTGATCCGATCTCCATACGCACCACACCCCTCACTCACCGGCCTCCGCCGACAGTGGAGCCGCACAATGACGGTGGAGTACGACCTCGGACCTGAAGCGCTCGGAACACAGCTTCAGCCGAATCGGAACCCGAAAAGTCCTCCGGTATCGGTCTCGTCGGTCAGGCGAGTGTCGAGAATATAGGGTGCAGAATCGAAAGCGCCTTCACTCTGCGATTCAATACTGGTCAGGAAATCCGAATTCATGGTCACGATGTACTGAAAAGACGAAGCGGATCTCATCGAGGTACTCAATCTCGACGAGGGCGGCCGGAGCACCCGGGAGGAGATCGAGCGGCCGCTGCTGTCTGCGGTGAAGCTACATATCAGTGAGGCGGGCGAAGCTCTGCGGGCCAATGATCTACCCCGCTTGGCATCGTGGTGCTCGCACTGCGATCGCTGCGACCTCGCCGGATTATGTCGCAACCGATCCTGACCGCAATTCCGATTCGACCACCTTCGTGCCATAAATGCGAACCATCGCAGACTCTGAAACCGGGTGGTCGCGTTATCGGGGACTGGTCAGCAGGTCAGGATGAAGTTCGAGTTCAGGCCGGCGGCGGTGGTGTGGCACTCGAGGCGACGCGTGGTCAGAGTTCGTGATCTTCGCGGTAGTCGGTCAGGGTTCGTTCGAGCAGGTTGTGCAGGTGGGCGGACAGTCCGGCGGTATCGGTGGGGACGGCGTGGATTGTGGCGGTGGCACGGACGCGGTAGCGGCCGTCGGGGTAGTCCATGATGTGGAAGTCCCGGGCCGGGGCCGGCCGGTGGTCGTAGGCGCCGCCCGGGTAGACGGCGATATGCGCGACAGTTGAGCGGGGGCGTTCGAAGAAACGGCGAGCCGCGTCGGGCGAAGGCGGGGGTGCGTCATCGAAGAAGGCCGTGAACGGCCGGTCGGCCGGTTCGTCGACTTCCGTGCGGTCCAGCCGGATCTCCGGGCCGCTGCCGCGGGGCACGTCGGAGAAGACGGCGAGGATGCGGCGGGCCAGGGTGTGTGCGGGGACGATCGCGATCTGCACGTCACCGCCACGGTCGGCGTCGGCGGTCGAGTCTTGAGTGAGCAGCACGGCACTTCGGCCGGTGACAGCCGCGTGCAGGCGAACCCGGGCGGCAGGGTCGGCCGTGGCGCGTGGCAATACGGGACGGGCCGCGCCCACGAATCCGGCGATCTCGATACGCGCCTCCGGTTGCACCAGTATCCGCAGCGGGCCGTAGAGGTCTTCGTCGAATACGGCACGTAGCCGGGCGGCCGCGGTCTTGTAGGCGTGTTCGTAGGCGGCGGCGGTCTCCTCGACCGACCGGTATCGCAGCGGATAGGGCAGCACGTCACGGCCGATGGCGTGCCAGAGCACCGTGAATTCGAGCGCCGACAGGTTCCAGGTGCGGCGGGTGGACTCCACTCGCTACTCCCCGAGGACGGGCGGTACGGCTTTCCGGCGGTGTTCCGGATCGAGACCGGTCAGCTCGTCACCGTGCTGCTGGGTGACCAGCGCTTCGGCTATCGCGGACTTCTGCTTCTCTTTGTCGTCCTCGCCTTTACCGCGGGCCCCGGGCGGCATCATCGCACCCGGCGTCGCACCGCGACCCGATGCGGTGCCGGTACTCGTGACCGCCGCACCGGGCCGGCCCACTTCGGAACCGTTGACCGTACGCCCCGGTACCGGTGCGGCCGGAACGCCGGGACCGCCCGGGGAGGTGCCGCCCGGACTGCCGGGAACGGTAGCGACCGGACTGCCCGGGCCGCCGGGGGTGGTGGCCGGGCTACCGAGCGGGCTGCCCGGTCCGGTGGGCACGCTGACGCCGGGGGCTGTGGTGGACGCGGTGGTCGTGTCGAGTCCTGCCGGACTCTCGGTCGTGGCGCCCGGGTCCGCCTGTGTCGAGGACGGGGTCTGGGTTTCGTCCGAGTCCTGTTCGCTGGTTCGGGGTGTGGTCGCGGACGGTTGGGTGCCGTCGCCGGCGGTCGTCACAGGCTGTGCCCCGGTCGAGATGGAGCCGGGCGGGACCGGACCCGGCGGAACCGAACCGGGAGCGTCGGGTTCGTGAACGGGGTTGTAGGCCAGCGGGATACGGGGCTGTCCGGTGTCTCCTTCCCGGATCCCGGGCTGGTAGACGCGTTCGAGCACAGAATAGGTGGCGAGTTCGGCGGCGCTGGTGCGATCGCTGTCCATTTTCCAGCTGGGCCCCGGCACCCAGCTCGCGACGGTGCTGGCCCAGCCGGTATCCGGTGCGGGCTGCACATTCTGTTTGGTCACCTCGACCGCGGATTTCACGACGCCGACCTTATCGGCCACGATTTTGGTCCCGGACACGAGATTCTGTGCCTTCATCACATAATCGGCGATTCCGCCGGCCGCCGCCGCGGCGGAAGCCCCACTCCACGACTCGGCGATGGCTTTGCCGATCGCGGGCCCGAACTCGTTCAGCCCGGTCTCGAGTTTCCCGGCCCGCGCGGTCCACATCTGGTGCAGGGTGTCCATGGCGGAGACGTCGATGGACTGAGCTTTCCGATACAAGTCGTCCAGATCCTCGCTGCGGACATTGCCGAACATCTGTTCCGGGATTCGAGGGTTGTGGAATTCGCCGTCGAAACTATTGTCGGTGAGATCCTGGATACGATTCCGCGCGGCGATCGCCTCGGGACTCTGATCACCATATGCCGCGGCCAGCGCCTGCGCGGCGGCATCCATATCCGCGGAGTCGGCGACCACGGCGCCGAGTGGACCCCGCATCGCCAAGGCCCCCAAATTCACGATCACTTCACCGAACGACGGCAAACCGAACATCTCGCTCCCCCTCAGCCGACCTGGTCGTAATCCTGCGAGTTGCTGGAGTCCTGCTCCTGCACACGATCCAGCGAAACCTGGATGGTATCGGCCATCAGTTTCAAGACCTGTATGTGATCGCGGAGGGAAGTAGCGAGATCGCCGTCACCTGTCGAATCCACTGCTTTCAGTCCGAGTAGCCGGGCCAGTTCTTGGCCGCAGGCGAACTCGCCGAGGCCGCTGACTCGTGCCATCTGCCCAATTCCTTGCAGGCACTCCTGATAGACACCGATCTGGGCTTCGATAGCCGTACGACATCCGACCGCCACCGATTCTTCGAGATACAGTTGCCCGGCCTTCGCCTGATCCGACAAAAATTGCCACTGGGTAATGCTGTCCTCAATACTCATTGCCCCCACCCCTACTTCGCCGGAAATACCGGCACCAGCACTTCCGCCGCCGACAAGGCGATATCACAAGGATCTCTTTCGTCCTCGGTGAGTACCGTTTTGTAGATCGATATCTCTATGGACTGGCCGTTTGCAGGAAAGCTCAAATAGCACATTTCTTCATGACTATCCTCTGCACGTTCGAACCGTACTCCTGACCGGCCGGCAGCCATGACGTCAGCAAAGTCGATGTTGTTCTGATCCTGCTTGGTTTCCTCAATGCTGTGGGTTGTCGCCCAGACTCCGAGCGCATAGTTCCAGCGGACAGCTCTGTCATGCCACGAGCACAACTTCCAGCCCTCGACGTTCTCCACCCCCGAGATCGTGTTGTCCCGAGTCGACGGGTCAACCCCGACCTGCCGCAACACATCGTCACTGATCTGCGTGCACGGGTCCCACAGCGCTTCGGTCGCCACCGAATCCGTGGTCATCGCAGGGGCCGCCGACCCACCGATGGTCGCATCACAGCCACTTACCGCCAGCAGGGCCCCTGCGAGTACCGATACAGTCGTCACTGCCGTCCGTCGTCCCACCACTGCTCCCATCGGCCGCCAGTACTCCGCTCACAGTCTATGACGCGCCCCAGAGCACGGCGGTTCCACCGAACGCCATCGGAAGATGCAGCGCGCACGGTTGCAACCGTGCGCGCGTAACGGAATCATCGGTAGCCTGCGACGGCCTCGCGGGAACCGCCGTCGAAAATCTCAGTGATGGCGCGTCATGAGCGAGACGAATCCACCCGCACGGAGTTCGGTTGCGAAGGCATCCCATGCTCCGGGTGCGAACACCAGGGCAGGTCCGAGGGTGTTCTTCGAATCCCTCACTCCCACCTGACCATCCGTCAACCACGCAACCTCGACACAATCGGTCTGCCCACTACTATGACTGCTCTTGAACCACATCGCTCCGGATAGATCCGTCTTCACGCTTCATACTCCTTCGCAATGTGCCTGAGCAGTTCTCGCGATCGCACTTGATCGTGTGCTGCGCTTCGGATTACCGAAGCAAGCTCATCGTAACGCCGCACATCATCACCGTTCTCGAGATAGAGATCGGGCTTGCCTACACCTTCGAAGTAGACCAGCGGCGGCTCGACTGACCGCCCTCGAGCATCATCGCCGAACGCAAGGATCACGAACGGTCCATGCAACAAACCCTGCGCGCATCCGGCACTGTACGGATGAATCCTGATATCCACGTTCGGACGCTTCCCGACCTCCGCCAGGTAGCGGAGCTGCTCCGCCATCACCTTCGGACCGCCGACCATACGATGTAGCGCCGATTCGTGCAGCAGCAGTTCGAGCCGCACCGGGTCGGCCTTACGGGTCACGATGGACTGGCGCTTCATCCGCAACTCCACCCGGCGTTCGATGTCGTCCGGGATTTCTTCCCGGTAGAAGCTGCTGATCAGCGCACGCGCGTAATCGGGTGTCTGCACCAGGCCGAACACGATTTCCTGATACGAGACGAGTTGTCGCGCTGACGCGGATAGTTCCACGTACATGTTGAACGTGGGATCACTATAGAGCCCCGCGAACGCCGTGTACCACGATGTAACCTTCGCCTGTTCCGCCAGGTCCAGCGCCCGCACCACCTCTTCGCGCGGCACCTCGTACAGCTCGCACAGCGCCCGCACGTCGACCGCGCGAACCTTTTTCGTCTTGGCGGCCTCGATGCGCTGTAGCGCCGCCTGACTCAGCTCCACCAGAGCGGCCGCTTTCGCCAGGCTCAACCCAATGGCCTCCCGGTGTTCCCGTAGAAACCGGCCCAGCTGCCGACGCGGCAGGGTCGATGGTTCCGCCCCCTCGTCACTGGTCATACCGCTACCTCCGTTCGGAAAAACGAATCATTGGGCACCCCGAAATCGAATCATCGCCGGAATCGGATTCGAATCACGTTCTGGGACTACACATCACTTTGGTCCGGACCCGCCGATTCGGCTTGGACCAGCGTATATCCCGTGGTGTGCTGGGGTCCGGAGAACGGGTGACACCGCGGACGGACCCACCGTCACCCGATCCTCGTGAGCTTCACCGAGTTCGGCCGCGACCACCTCCGCGCCCCGCGCGTTCCGTCCGGAAGGTCGCGTACCGACACGTACCCAATCGCCCACGTCTCGAAATACCCGGGAGGACCCGTGCCGTATCCGCATGTCCCAGGCTCATCGGAGCGCCGACCCACCGCCATCGGATTCGTCCGCATCGACATCTCCGCCCACCACGCCCCGCGCCACGCCGACGAAATCCAGCGGCACGCCCGGGAATCCGGCTATCGGTACCTGTACACCGTGCGCCCGCCCCTCGATGAACCGAACCCGCTCACCTATGTTCGCGCGCTCGCCACCGAACTCAAGGCCGAGGTGATCATCGCCTTCGACCTCGGTCAGGTGGATGACCGGCCCGCCTTGATCTGCGATCTCGGATACCGGCTGGAAACCGTCTGCCCGCCCACCGTGTGGGCGGCCGGTACGCCTGTCGCGAGAGCGGAAGGCGGGCGGGTATGAGTGCGTGGGATGCGTTGATCACCACCGCGACCGTGGTGGTCGTGTGCTTTGCGGTGGCCTCCGCGGTGGGCTGCGTATGGCCCGCCGAACCGCCGCGCCCCGCCAACTGTCCCGCACGACGCGTGCGGCACCGGATCTCCGTCACCCCCAAGACGGTGGCGTGGACGTGCGCGCTGCCCGGAACACCGCTGAGCGTCGACGACGCCCACAACGCCATGCGCCACCACCGTGCGCACGACTGCCTCCGGAAACGCGCCGCGTTCGCGACCCTCATCGTGCACGGCTGCGTGACCCCCGACCCCGCCCGCCGGCCGTATCGGCAGAAAGCACTCTTGTGAACCACGTAATCGTCACCGGGGGAGCCGGTTTCCTCGGTTCACATCTGTGCCGCCGTCTCCTCGCCCGCGGCGACCGCGTCACCGCAATCGACAATTTCGGCACCGGGCGGGCCGCGAATATCGCCGATATGACCGGCCACCCGCGCTTCACCCTGCGACCCACCGACACCACGGCCTTCAGCGCATTCACCGGCCTCGACGAGGCCACCCATATCGCGCACCTCGCCTATCCCGGCAGCCCCGTCGCCGTCGCCCGCGACTGGGCGGCAGTCCTGCGCGCGGCCTGCACCGGAACCCTCGCCGCACTCGACCTCGCCGCGGCCCACAATGCCCGCATCGTTCTCGCTTCCGGCCCCGCCCCCGCAAGCGAACCGGTGCGCACACGCCGGGCCGCGGCATTCGCCGCCCACCGGACCGGCCACCACCTGATCGAAACCGCCGCGCACCACGACCGGCGCGCCGATATCGGCATCGCCCGGTTGTTCGAGGTCTACGGGCCGGGCCTGCCGCCGGGCGACGGACGCGTCACCGCGACGATCTGCGCCGCCGCGCTACGTGCCCAGACCCTGTACCTCCCCGACAACCCGATACTGTCGTTCGTCTACATCACCGATGCGGTCGAGGCTCTCGTCACGATGCTCGACACCAATATCCGGGGCCCGATCGATATCGCCGGCCCCATGCTGGAAGTTCGCGAATTCGCCCGCACCGCCATCACGCTCGCGGGCACCGGTTGGCTGGAATGCACCTCGTCCGTTGCCGACCCCGGCACCCCCATCCCGAACCTCGACCGCACCCGCGACAGCCTCGGCTGGCAACCTACCACCGATCCGGCTACCGGCCTGCACCACACACTGGACTGGATGCGCACCTACGTCGGTAAGTGATGTGGCTATTGCGCTGCGGCCGCCCGCGGCACCGGACAGCCGACTCGGCCCCGGTAGCCGGCCACAAAGCTGTGGACCTCATCGTGCGGGTCACTACAACCAAGGCCGGGTGGCCGACGCTCATGAGGTCGGTGACGCCAGGGCGGCATTCCTTCGCCCGAGCCCGGCCGAAACAGTGGCCAGCGCCACCACCGCGGCGGCGGCGACCGCGACACTTCCCACCACGGCCGATTCCGGAACCTCGGCGAAACGGGCGACCCCGATCCATGCAAGTCCCCAGATCATGGCGAGCGCGAACGCGACCCGCCCGCCGCTGCGGAAAGCCAATGCGGTCCCGACCGCGGCCGCGACCACCAGCACCACCACCGCCCACGGCTCCGCGCCGAGACCGAGGCCACCGACGCCCCCGGCTTTCAGCGCTGCGGCGATATTCGCCACCGTCGCGACGATGACCCACCCGAGGTACAGGCCCATCACGCCGTCGAGCAGCACGGCTTCGACGCGGCTCGCGGGACGCGATCGCAGGCAGCGGGCGAAAATCACCGCCAGCGTCGCGAGCAGTGCGAGAATCACCACGACACTGACGTAGATCCAACCGAACTGCACGGTGGCGATCCACACCGCGTTCAGCAGCAGCGACAGGGCGATCAGCCACCACAGGTCCCGTACCCGCGGGTTCCCGCGCTGCGCCGGCAGCGCCTGCCAGACCGCGAGCGCGAGGAACCCGATATACAACAGCGACCAGATGGCGAAGGCCGTCCCGGCGGGAGCGACGAAGGTGGCGTCGGCCGCGAGCGCCCCGTCGGCGGCCTCGGCGATCGGCGTACCGCCCAGCGCGCCCGAACCGATCACCGCGGCGACCACCGCGATCACGGCAGCCGCCACGAGCAGTAGCTGCCTGAAAATATCGGATGTCCGGTCGGTCATGGGGCTCGTATGCCCGTTCGCCGCGTAACCAATCACCGGTGTCGGACATCTGCGAGCTGCTGCGAAGACGTCGTCGCCGAAGAGCTTCCGCGGCGAAGCCATCGACGCGAGCCGGGCCGCGGGCAGTGCGTCAGTAGTGGTACCGGGCCTGGGCGATAAGGATGTTTTCTCCGGCGACTGTATACACCAGACGGTGTTCGTCGTTGATCCGGCGAGACCAGTACCCGGACTTGTCGCCAGGCGAATCAGGACTGGGGCGCTCCTATGCACGCCCGCGTAGCCTCTTCAATTGTTGAAACCCGATAGATCCATTATCTGAAAGGTCGCCGGCAACTGGCTCGATCATTTCCAGTATCTCCACCTCCCCGCTGGCATCCAACTCGTAGAGCCTGTTTGCAATATAATCCGCATCAGGATCGTCACGTCGCCGCCCGATTTCGTCCAGGACGAGAAAAAGTCCCTTCAATCCGCCAAGCCTCGCCAGTACATCGGCAGAATCGACCTGCATCGTGACGACCTCGTCGTCCAGCATCTCGTGCAGACGTCCGACAGCGCTGTCTTCTTGAATGAAGTTTGCGAGCTCATAGATGGCGGCGTCCCTGGTGAGACCATCCGGGCTCCTGGAGTTCGACAACGCGACCTCCAGGCTGACGGCGTTCTTGTCGGGATGGGTCACGGGATCTCCTCGGGCAGAGCGGGGCGCACGGTATCACTGAGCGTCTTGGCGAATATCTCGCCGGTCTTGGGATTCACATTTTTCTGCACTTCGACAATATGTGGCACCGGTATATATTGTCCTGTCTTCTTGTCCAAATGGGGCTTCCCGGTGAGATCGACTCGGCTGGTTGCCACGCCGTCCTCGTCATAATATGAGTAGTTCGTTATGTTCCCGTTGGCGTCCTTCTTAACGATATATCCGTTCGGTGGCCCGTTGATGACCGGAAGGTTCCCATTCGTCCACACCTGTGCGGTTGACAGCTTTTGAGCAAGTGTCGGTTGGGAGCCACTGGCATCGATGGCGTCTTCGATGGTTTCGATGAGGTCGTGGATGCGCTCCAGCTTGGCGCGAGTGTGGCCGGTGGAACGGGTCACGGCGACCACCGTCCGCAACCCGGCCGCGGCGACGATACCGCGCAGCGCTTTGACCAGATCGTTGACCAGATCTACGGCTTTGCCGGCGCGGATTGCCGCCACGGCGCTGCCGCCGATTCCGAAACTGACCACCGAGGCGGCGACGGCGAGTGCGAGGGTGATGGCGATCTGCTTCTTCAGTTCGTCGGCGAACTGGGCGAGCATGTCGCGCAACTGCACCTTCATGTTGTCGTGCGCGATTTTCTGGGCCGCGCACGAGACGGCGATATCGGCGAAAGTGGCCAGCAGGTCTTCGGCGGCGATTTTGATTTCTCGGAGATCCTCGTCGATCGACGCCACCTCTGGCGCCGTGACCTGCTGGAACATCGCCGCTGCCCGCTCCAGTTCCACGGGCAGGTTGGTGGCGCCCGGTGCATGGGTCAGGCTGTTCCAGACGGTGGCGGCGGCGTTGAGTTTGTCGGTGTCGCCGTCGGGAACAGGTAGGTCGACACCAATCTTCTTCGCGAGTTCCAGACCGTCGTCGATCAGACCGCTACCCGGACCTCCTGCCGACGGCGGTGGTTGAGCACAGCTGACATAAGCGAAGTGCGGATCAGCCGGTTTCTGCGGCGCGGGGGTTCCGGAGCTGGGGTCGTGATCGCTACTCGCGTAGACGAACCCGGCCTGATTCAGCACCCGGGGATATTTGTCCAGCGCCAGCATCAGCGTGCTGACGAGATTGTTGGTTTCGCGGACCTGATTGTCGTACGAGGTCGCCCACTCCTTGCCCGGTCCGGCGCTGCCCGCCATCGCGTCGGTACCTTTCAACGCCTGCAAGTGCTGGTCGTAGGCGGTGAAGAAGGCGCTCGCCGCCTTGTTCACGATGGTGGCCGCCTCGTAGTAGACGGCCGGGTCCACATTGATGAAGTTCATCTACCGGGCTCGGGCTACCGGGGGCCGAACATCCGCTGGACGGTCTGGATGGCGGTCGTGTAGCGGGTGTGGGCATCGACCGCGGCCTGGCGCATGGCGTCCACCCCCTCACGGACGTCGGTGGCCCCGGCGGACCACTGCCGGAATGCGTCGGCCTGCGCCAGCGCCGTGTCACCGGACCAGGTCTGGTGCAGGGCGGCCATCCGTTGTTCGAGGCCGGTGAGGCTGTCGTTGAGGAAGCCGATGAAATTCGCCGCGCGCGCGGTGAGGTTGTCGAGTTCGTCGAGATCGACTTGGAAGGCCTCGGACGGCTCGGGCATGGTGGTTCCCCCTGGGTAGTTCAGAGATCGAGCGACGGGTAGCTCTGCGAATTACTGTCGTCCTGCTCGACGAATGTCTGTGTGGTGACGCCGAGCAGTTCGGCGATGGTCGCCAACGCCTCGAGTACCTGAACCGCGCCCTGTTTGGTCTCGTCCCAGCCCGCACGATAGGCGGTGGCGGAGTTGCCCTTCCACCTCGAGCACGGCATCGATATCGGTATCGAGATCCTGGAGGGCTTTCACCAGGCTGTCGGCGGTGAGTTGGACGAACTTGCCGGCATCGAGGACATGGTCCGGTACCACCTGAATCGACGGTGTCGAATCTGCCGAGTCGGCCACAGCCTCCCCCTCGATGATCGAACCGCAGCTGTCCCGACAGTACCGGCGGGCAGCCGCGTATCAAAGAGCCGAATTCCCCGCCCGGGCCCTTCAACACGACCGTGCGGGCCGGTCGGCCGCCGTCACCGGCACGGCCTTGGCCGCGGCGCCGATTCTGCCGCGCGGCGGCCCCCGTACTCGCCGGGTCGCCCGACGTCGTCCGGGCTGTGTACGGGCTCCCCGGGCGGGAATTCGATTGACACTGCCGGCCCGTGGGTGAAGTCTGCGCCGCATGAACAAGGCGCGACTGCTCCCGCTGACCGAGGAGAACCTGCACCTATTGCTTGCGCGTGCGGTGGCGGATGCCGACCCGCTCGAGGTGATGCCACCGGTTCCGGGCTCGATCGGCTGGGATCCCGCGGCCAGGGCCGCGTTCCTGGCGTTCCACCGCTCCCGTTCTGTCGCGACGCAGCGGCCGGTGGAGAGCACCTATGTCATCGTGGTCGAAGAGCAGGTCGTGGGTGCGGCGCGGCTCGCGCTGCTGGACGAGGGCCGGCTCGAAGTCGGCGCCTGGATCGGGCAGTCGCACCGTGGCATCGGGATCGGCACCGCGATCATGGACGAACTGTGGGCGCGGGCCCGCGATTCGGGTGCCCGGCAACTCGTGGCCCACACCACCGCCGACAACGGGGCGGCCTGCCGCCTGCTGGACCGTGCGGGCGCCGAACTCACCACATCCGGCCGCGACGTCGGTGCCGTGGTCGAGCTCTGAGGTCGTAGCCGTCGCTCGGCCCGGGGTGCCGCACGAAGGCAACGCCGAATAGGCCGCTTTACCCCGACCCGTCTCGCCCCGGCCTGGCTTCCAGCGCCTCGTGCAAGGTGACCGCCCACTGGTGCACGATCTGTTTGCGGCGGGCCGAATCGTCGGTGAGGACATCGGCCAGACCGAGTCCGCGCGCCAGGTCGAGGGTGGCCTGGACCAGGTGGTGGGCGACCGGGTCGGTGTCATCGACTCCCAGTGCCCGGACGGCGCGGCGGTGGGCGCCGCGACCGAAACGGGCTTCCAGCGGGACGATGCGTTCGCGGAGTGCCGGGTCGGCGGCGGCGTGGGTCCAGACCTGGAGGGCGGCTTTGAACAGCGTGCTGGTGTAGGACTCGACCAGCCCGGCCACCACGGCTTCGGTGCGGGCCAGGCCGGGTTCGGTGACCACCGCGGATACTGCCTGGTCGGTGCGGGTGTCGAACATGTAGGTGAGGGCGGCGGTGATGAGGTCTTCGCGGGTGGGGAAATGGTGCTGGGCCGCGCCCCGGGACACCCCGGCCCGTTCGGCGACCACCGCCACCGTCGCCGCTGCCCAGCCCTTTTCCGCCAGGCAGTCGATGGTCGCCTCCAGGAGCCGCTGCCGGGTGGCCCGGCTGCGGTCCTGTTTGGGTTCGTGGGGTGTCGCCATAGCGGCCTATTCTGCCGAGCGCGTCTCGACGGCCGGGACGGCCCAGCGGGGCGGACGGCGTTGCAGGAACGCGGTCATTCCCTCGATCACTTCCTCGGTGCCGAAGAAACTGCCCGAGCGGGCCGCCAATTCGTCGGCGGAGCGGTCGAATCCGGCCAGGATCGGCGCGGTGGTGAGACGTTTGCTCGCCGCGAGGCCCTGCGGGGAGGCTTTGCGCAGTTCAGCCAATAGTTCGGCGGTCCGGGCGGCCGGGTCGTTCGTCGCCAGGGTGATCAGGCCGATCCGCTCGGCGGTATCGGCGTCGAACTTCTCGCCGGTCAGGAAATAGCGGTCGGCGGCGCGGGGAGTCATCCGGGGCAGCAGGGTGAGCGAGATGACGAAGGGGGCCAGGCCGAGTCGCGCCTCGGTGAGGGCGAAACTGCTGGATAGGCCGGCGACGACGATATCGCAGGCCGCGAGCAGTCCCATACCGCCGGCGCGCACGTTACCGTCCACCCGCGCGATCACGGGTTTCGGGAGTTCCAGGATGGTGCGCAGCAGCCGCACCATCCATTGAGTGCGGATATCGGCGGCGGCGGCGGGGTCGGCGTCCACCGCTTCCTTCAGATCCGCTCCCGCGCAGAAGGTACTGCCAGTATGTGTCAGGACCACCCCGCGCACTGCCGGGTCGGCGGCTGCGCGGTCGAGACCCGCCAGGAGTTCGGTCACCAGACGCGCGGAGATGGCGTTGCGGTTGTGCGGGGAGTCGAGGGTGAGGGTGGCGAACCCCTCCTCGACGGCATAGTCGACGACCCGGGTCTCGGTGTCGGTCACGGCGGCCCTGCCTTTCTGCGAGCCGGGGCGCGGATGCCCCGGACCGCCGGTGTTCAGTAGGACTTCGGCAGGCCCAGCGAATGCTGGGCGACGAAGTTGAGGATCATTTCCCGGCTCACCGGGGCCACCCGCGCGATCCGGGCCGCGCCGAGCATGGCGGCCAAGCCGTATTCCGAGGTCAGGCCGGAGCCGCCGTGGGTCTGGATGGCCTGGTCGAGGGCCTTGATACTGGCCTCGGCGGCCGCGTATTTGGCCATATTGGCGGCCTCGGCGGCGCCCATCTCGTCACCGGCGTCGTAGAGGGTGGCGGCCTTCAGCATCATCAGCCGGGCCAGCTCCAGTTCGATCTTCACCTGCGCCAGCGGATGCGCGATGCCTTGGTGCGCGCCGATGGGGGTCTTCCAGACCGCGCGCTCCTTGGCGTATTCGACTGCCCGGTCGAGGGCGTAGCGGCCGACGCCGACCGCCATGGCGGCGCCCATGATCCGCTCCGGGTTCAGGCCCGCGAACAGCTGCATGAGGGCGGCGTCCTCTTTACCGACCAGGGCGGTCGAGGGCAGCCGGACGTCATCGAGGAACAGGGTGAACTGGTGGTCCGGTTCGATGATGTCCATATCCTGCGGGGTCTTCTCGAACCCGGGTGCGTCGGTGGGGACGATGAACAGGGCGGGCTTGAGCTTGCCGGTCTTGTGGTCTTCGGTGCGGGCCACGATCAGTACTGCCTCGGCCTGGTCGACGCCGGAGATGAAGATCTTGCGACCGGTGAGCAGCCAGTCGTCACCGTCGCGGCGGGCGGTGGTGGTGATCTGGTGCGAATTGGAACCGGCGTCGGGTTCGGTGATGCCGAAAACCATCTTGGCCGAACCGTCGGAGAGCTTGGGCAGCCATTCGGCCTTCTGCTCGTCGGTGCCGTACTTGGTGATGATGGTGCCGCAGATGGCGGGTGAGACCACCATGAGCAGCAGCCCGGCACCCTGTGCGGACAGCTCCTCCATCACCAGCGCCAGTTCGTACATACCGGCCCCGCCGCCCCCGTACTCCTCCGGCAGGTTCACCCCGAGGAAGCCCAGCTTCCCGGCCTCGGCCCACAGTTCGTCCAGCGGTTCGCTCTTCCGCGCCCGGGGCAGCACGTAATCGCGGTAGTTGTACTTGGCGGCCAGCGCGGCCACGGCGGCGCGCAGTTCTTTGCGTTCGTCGGATTCGATGAAGCTCATTGCCTACTCCTGGTTTTCGGTGGCGGGATCCACCACGGCGAGAACGGCACCCACGTCGACCTGCTGGCCGACTTCGACATTCACGGCACTGAGCACACCGTCGGCGGGCGCGGCGATGGTGTGCTCCATCTTCATGGCCTCCAGCCACAGGATCGGCTGACCGGCGGTCACCGAACTGCCGACCGCGGCGCCCAGCCGGATCACGCTGCCCGGCATGGGCGCCAGCAGGGATCCGGTGGCCACCTGGTCGGCGGGGTCGGTGAACCGCGGCAGGCGGCGCACCGACACCGGACCGAGCGCGGAATCCACGCAGACCAGGTCGGCGTAGCGGGCGACGGCGAATTGCCGCCGGACCGGGCCGTGCGCACCGGGCACCGCCAGCACCACCTGATCGGGAGCGACGGAGATCAATTCCAGGCCGTCGTGCCCGGCGACCTCCACCCCGCCGCGGGTGAACCGGTAATCGATATCGTGCGTACCGGTGGCGCGGCTTTCGTAGGACTTGCGTTGCGCCTGCGACGGCAGATTGCGCCAGCCGCTCGGCACACCCGCGACCACACCGGCCCGCGCTCGGTTGGCGGCCGCTTCGGCGAACGCGGCCGCGACAATCGACAGTTCCTCCTCGTCCGCGCCGGCCAGGGGCGCGGCCAAGGCGTCCAGGCCGTGCGTGGCGAAGAAGGCGGTATCGGTATCGCCGGCCAGGAAGGCGGGGTGGCGCAGCACCCGGACGAGCAGGTCGCGGTTGGTGACCAAACCGTGGATCCGGCCCCGGTGCAGGGCACCGGCCAGCAACCGGGCCGCCTCCGCCCGGGTTCGGCCGTAGGAGATGACCTTGGCGAGCATGGGGTCGTAATGCACCCCGACCACCGAACCGCCGATCACACCGGAATCCAGCCGGACCCCCGGGCGGTCGAGAAGGTCGAATTCCGCCGCGACCCCGGGGATCTCCATCCGGTGCACGGTTCCGCTCTGCGGCTGCCAGTCCTGCGCGGGGTCTTCGGCATAGAGCCGAACCTCGATCGAATGACCGCGCAGGGCAGGCGGTTGCGGAGGCAGCCGATGCCCCTGGGCCACCTCCAACTGCAATTGGACCAGGTCCAGCCCGGTGGTGCATTCGGTGACCGGGTGCTCCACCTGGAGGCGGGTGTTCATCTCCAGGAAGAAGAATTCACCGGCCTCGTCGGCCAGGAATTCGACCGTACCGGCGCCGGCGTAGCCGATGGCGGCGGCGGCCTGGCGGGCCGCCTCGAACAGCCGGTCCCGCATACCGGGCCCCGAATCCGGTCCCCGGCCCGCGTCGATACGTTCCACCAGCGGAGACGGCGCCTCTTCGACGACCTTCTGGTGCCGCCGCTGGATCGAGCACTCCCGTTCGCCGACGGCCCAGATGGTGCCGTGCGTATCGGCCATCACCTGGACTTCGATATGGCGACCGGTCTCCAGATAGCGCTCACAGAAGACGGTGGGGTCGCCGAACGCCGATTCGGCCTCCCGTCGGGCGCCTTCCAACTGCCCGGGGAGTTCGGCAAGGTCGCGCACCACCCGCATACCGCGGCCGCCGCCACCGGCGGAAGCCTTGATCAGGACCGGGAGCTGGGCTGCGGTGACCTCCGCCGGGTCGAGTTCGGCCAGCACCGGCACCCCGGCCGCGTCCATCATCTTCTTGGACGCGACCTTGGAACCCATCTCCTCGATGGCGGCGGCGGGCGGCCCGATCCAGACCAGTCCGGCCGCTTCCACCGCGCGCGCGAATTCCGCGTTCTCGGAGAGGAACCCGTAGCCGGGGTGGACGGCGTCGGCACCGGTGGCCTGAGCGGCCGCGATGATGAGGTCGGCGCGCAGGTAGGTCTGCGCGGGCGTGTTCCCGGGCAGCCGGACCGCGGCGTCGGCCTCGGCGACATGCGGGGATTCGGCGTCGGCGTCGGAATAGACCGCTACCGTGCCCACGCCCATCCGGCGGCAGGTGGCGAAGATCCGGCGGGCGATCTCACCGCGATTGGCGACCAGGACGCTGGTGATCAGCTGCTGCGAATTCGACACGACCGGCCTCACATTCGGAAGACGCCGAAGGATTCGGCGCCCTGGACAGGTGCAGTGTGGATGGCCGAGAGGGCCATACCGAGCACTGTGCGGGTATCGCGCGGGTCGATGACCCCGTCGTCGTAGAGCCGCCCGGACATGAACATCGCCAGCGATTCGGCCTCGATCTGCGCTTCCACCATGGCACGCATCCCGGCATCGGCCTCTTCGTCGAACGCCTGCCCGCGGGCCTCGGCGGCGGCGCGGCCGACGATGGAGATCACCCCGGCCAGTTGCGCCCCGCCCATGACCGCGGATTTGGCGCTGGGCCAAGCGAAGACGAAACGGGGGTCGTAGGCGCGGCCGCACATGCCGTAGTGCCCGGCGCCGTAGGAGGCGCCCATCAGTACCGAGATGTGCGGGACCTTGGAATTGGAGACCGCGTTGATCATCTGGGCACCGTGTTTGATGATGCCCTTCTGCTCGTATTCCTTACCGACCATGTAGCCGGTGGTGTTGTGCAGGAACAGCAGCGGGGTGTTGGTCTTGTTGGCCAGCTGGATGAACTGGGTCGCCTTCTGTGATTCCTCGGAGAACAGCACCCCGCGGGCATTGGCGAGGATGCCGACCGGATACCCGTGCAGTTCGGCCCAGCCGGTGACCAGGCTGGACCCGTAGCGGGGCTTGAACTCGTCGAAATCGGAGTCGTCGACGATCCGGGCGATCACTTCGCGGGGATCGAACGGGATCTTCAGGTCGGGCGGGACGATCCCCAGCAATTCGTCGGGGTCGTAGCGCGGTTCCGGTACCGAGGTCCGCGCCGCCGGCCCCTGCTTCTTCCAGTTCAGCCGTTTGACGATGCGCCGGCCGGTGCGGATGGCGTCCTGTTCGTCGAGCGCGTAGTAATCGGCCAGTCCCGAAACCCGGGCGTGCATATCGGCGCCGCCCAGGGATTCGTCGTCCGACTCCTCACCGGTGGCCATCTTCACCAGCGGCGGTCCACCCAGGAACACCTTGGAGCGTTCCTTGATCATCACCACGTGATCGGACATACCGGGGATGTAGGCGCCGCCCGCGGTGGAGTTGCCGAAGACCAGGGCGATGGTGGGGATACCGGCCGCCGACGCCTGAGTGAGGTCGCGGAACATCCGGCCGCCGGGTACGAAGACCTCTTTCTGCGTGGGCAGATCGGCGCCGCCGGATTCCACCAGCGAGATCACCGGGAGCCGGTTCTCCCGGATGATGTCGTTGACCCGCAATGTCTTGCGCAGCGTCCACGGATTGGAGGTGCCGCCGCGCACGGTGGGATCGGGGGCGACGATCATGCATTCCACACCCTCCACCACGCCGATACCGGCGACGGTGCTGGCACCCACCTGGAATTCGCTGCCCCAGGCCGCGAGCGGGCACAGTTCGAGGAACGGCGAGTCCTCGTCGATGAGCAGTTCGATACGTTCGCGGGCGGTCAGTTTGCCGCGTTTGCGGTGGCGCGCGAGTTTCTCCGGGCCGCCGCCCGCGATGACCTTCTCGAATTCCGCCTCGACCTCGGCGAGTTTGGCGGTCATGGCCGCGGCCGCCGCGGTGTAGTCGCCGGTCGTGGTGTCGAGCGTGCTGCGCAGTGTCGTCATGACTGATATCCCAAACGTTTCGCGGCCAGGCCGGTGAGGATTTCGGTGGTTCCGCCACCGATCCCCAGGATCCGCATATCGCGGTACTGGCGTTCCACCTCGGATTCGCGCATATAGCCGAGTCCGCCGAACAGCTGAACCGCCTGGTTCGCCACCCATTCCCCGGATTCGACGGCGGTGTTCTTGGCGAAGCAGACCTCGGCGATCAGATCGGTCTCCCCGGCCGCGGCGCGGGCGGCCACGTCCCGGGTGTAGACGCGGGCGATATCGACCCGGCGGGCCATCTCGGTGACGGTGTTCTGCACGGCCTGCCTGCTGATGAGCGGGCGGCCGAAGGTTTCCCGGGTGCGCACCCAGTCCAGGGTGAGGTCCAGGCAGCGCTGGGCGCTCGAATACGCCTGCACGGCGAGTCCGACCCGCTCGCTGACGAACGCTGCGGCGATCTGCAGGAAACCGGAATTCTCCGGCCCCACCAGGTTCGATACCGGGACCCGGACATCCTGGTAGGACAGTTCCGCGGTATCGGAAGCGCGCCAGCCCATCTTGTCCAGTTTGCGGCCCACCGTGAAACCGGAGGTGTCCTTCTCGACTACCAGCAGCGAAACCCCGGACGCGCCGGGACCGCCGGTGCGGACGGCGGTCACCACGAAATCGGCGCGGCAGCCGGAGGTGATGTAGGTCTTGGCGCCATTGACGATGTAGTGGTCACCGTCGCGGCGGGCCGAGGTGGTCAGGTGCCCCACATCGGAACCGCCCCCGGGTTCGGTGATCGCCAGCGAACCGATCTTGTCACCGGCCAGTGTCGGCCGTACCCAGCGGTCGAGCTGCGCGGGATCGCCCGCGGCGATCAGGTGCGGTACCGCGATACCGCAGGTGAACAGCGAGGCGAAGACTCCACCGGAGACTCCGGCGTAGTGCAGTTCCTCGCAGACGACGGCGCCGTCGATCCCGTCCCCGCCCGCACCGCCGACGGACTCCGGGAACTGGATACCGAGCAGACCGAGTTCCCCGGCCTTCTTGTGCAGTTCCCGTGGGATTTCCCCGTCGTGTTCCCAATCGTCCTGATAGGGAAGGATTTCCCGCTCGGCGAAAGCGCGCACGGTGGCGCGGAGTTCGCGGCGCTCGGCGGTGTTCCAGACAGTACTCACGGCAGCAGCTCCAACGGTATGTCGAGATGACGGGACCGCAGCCATTCGCCGAGTCCCTTGGCCTGCGGGTCGAATCGGGCCTGGTAGGCCACGCCTTCGCCGAGCAGACCGGAAATGAGGAAGTTGAGCGCCCGCAGATTCGGCAGCACATGCCGGGTGATCGGCAGCGGGGCGGTCTCGGGCAGTAGTTCGCGCAGCCGTTCGACGGTGAGGGTGTGCGCCAGCCAGCGCCACTGCTCCTCGGTGCGCACCCAGACGCCGATATTCGCGTCCCCGCCCTTGTCGCCGCTGCGGGCCAGCGCGATCTCGCCGAGTGGTACCCGTTTCGTGGGTGTGGGTGGAAGCGGCTCGGGCAGTTCGGGTTCCGGGACCTCGGCCAGTTCGCGGGTTTCCGACGGTGCCCCCACCAGGATCTTTCCTCCGGCCGGCGGGTGGGCGGTATGGGCGACCTCGGCGGCGTCGACGAATCCCGGGCGGTAGACGCCGTAGGGCGAACCGTTGCCGGGCGGGGCGGTGAAACTGCAGCCCGGATAGCTGGCCAGCGCGAGTTCGACCGCGACGCCGGAGAACGCGCGCCCCACCTTGTTCGGATCGGGGTCGCGGACCACACAGCGCAACAGGGCGCTGGCCCTCTCCTCGGTGTCGGCGTCGGGGCGGTCGAGCCGGGCCAGGGTCCAGTCCAGTTCGGCCGGACGTTCGGGCAACCAGGATTCCAGCTGCCGCCGCGCCAGATCGGCTTTCGCTTCGATATCGAGACCGGTGAGGATGAACTCCATTTCGTTGCGGAATCCGCCGAGAGTGTTCAGCGAAACCTTCACCGTCGGCGGCGGCGGTTCCCCCACGACGCCGCGGATCGACACCCGGTCCGGGCCGTCGGCGGCGAGTTCGACCGTATCGAGCCGGGCGGTGACATCGGGGCCGGCGTAGCGCGCGCCCTGGATCTCGTACATGAGCTGGGCCGCGACGGTATCCACGGTGACCGCGCCGCCGGTGACCGCGTGTTTGGTGATGACGCTGCTACCGTCCGCGCGGATCTCCGCGAGGGGGAATCCGGGGCGGCCGAGGTCGGGGAGTTCGCGGAAGAACGCGAAGTTGCCGCCGGTGGCCTGGGTACCGCATTCGATCACATGACCGGCCACCACCGCGCCGGCCAGCCGGTCGTAATCGGCGCGTTGCCAACCGAAATGGGCGGCGGCCGGGCCCACCACCACCGATGCGTCGGTGACCCGGCCGGTGACCACCACATCCGAGCCCGCGGCCAGGCATTCGGCGATACCCCAGGCCCCGAGATAGGCGTTGGCGGTGAGCGGGGAGCCGAGGCCGAGTTCGGCGGCGCGGCCGGTGAGATCGTCGCCGTCCACATATCCGACCCGGACCTCGAGGCCGAGCCGGTCCGCCAGCTCGCCCACCTTCTCCGCCAGCGCGGCCGGATTCAGGCCACCGGCATTGGTCACGATCTGCACATTGCGTTCCAGCGCGAGGCCGAGGCATTCCTCGAGCTGGCGCAGGAAGGTTTTGGCATAGCCGAGGCCGGCATCCTTCATCCGGTCGCGGCCCAGGATCAACATGGTGAGTTCGGCGAGATAGTCACCGGTCAGCACATCGAGCTGCCCGCCCTCGAGCATTTCGCGCATCGCGCCGAACCGGTCGCCGTAGAACCCGGAACAGTTGCCGATCCGAATCAGGCCGGGATCGGCCGCCAGACCACCCATCAGCGGTTTCGCCTCCTACCGCGGCACCGGGCGGGGTCGCCGATAGGCGCCCGTGGCTGTCCGCGTACCGCCCCAGCATCACAGGCAGCCGGTAAAAAATCAAGCACGCGTGCTTGTTAATCTCCGGACTCCGGGGCCCGGCCTCGGGCAGCGCCGAGACCAGGCACAATAGGCCTCTGTGTCCACCGATGTCGCCGTAGTTCTGCTGTTCACCCTCGCCGGATTTCTCATCGGCGGCGCCTACACCACCTGGAAGACCGCCCGGCCACTATCGATCAGCCTGGGGGTCTGCGCCGCGCTCGCGGCACTGGGCGCGGTGCTCTGGCTGCTCTGACGCCGCTGCTCTGACGCCGCAGACGACGCCGGACGCTCAACCGGCCCGACCGCACCACCTGTGACCACTCACAACGGGAACCGGCGGCCGGACATGTTTCCGAAGCGCCGTCGGGGTCAACACTCAGGGCACGGCGCGTTGCGCGACAGGCGGGACGTCGCGGTGAACCAGAGCCCGGGGATGCGACCGGGTTCCACCGGACACCTCCCCCTGGCACCGCCGGAACACGCGCCGGCCCTGCCCCTCTGCGCCGGGCACGGCCGGCGCGCTTTCCCTCGGGATCAGTGGCTCGGGCCGCCGGCACAGCCGTCGCGTGCCCCTCACCACCCCCGCCTGCCCATCCGTTCGGCGGCACGTACCGCTTCTGCGCGCGTCTTGGTCGAGTCCGTGGCGAGGGCGGCGGACAGACGGTTGCGCACCGTCCCTTCGGGCAGGTGCAGGCGCTGCGCGATGACCACCGTGACGGCTCGCCGGACGGCTTCATCGCCGGGCTTCCGCGGTGGCTTTCAGTTCGGCCAGCCAGGTTTCGAGACCCGCGCCGAGGAAACCGGTGGACGTGGGTACATCCGCCTCGACCTGCGCGCCGTTCCAGTTCTCCTCGGTGCGCACCAGGACGCCACCCTCGACCTCGGTGAAATTCCAGACGTGAATGCCGTTGTCGATGTGCACTCCCTCGCCCACCGCGGGCCCGGTCCAGCGAATGCACTTCTCCGGCTCGATCTGCCGAACCGAGGATGTGATGGACAGCGTGTCGGCGGGTGTGATCGCGGTGGCCGGCACCGGGGTCGTCCACCGGAATTGCGAGCCTTCCCGCAGCGGGCCGGGGTCCAGACGCTCGATGGTCGCGACGGCCTGCTGCCACTCGGTATAGCGCTCGACGTCGGTGTGCAGATTCCAGACGGTGCTCAGTGGTGCATTGATCACCGTTTCGGCGCGGTAGTGGATCGGGGCGGAACGGTCGATGCTCTCACCCCCGCAGGTCAGCGCGGCCGGGTCGGCGGCCACGGCACTCGTCGCGGGCCGGCTCGTCTCGCTCGTCGCGGTGTCGCCGCTCTCGCCGCCACATGCGGTAGCGGCGGTCAGCACGACCGCGGCGAGCGGGACCAGGAACAGGGTGGCGCGCATACCGGACCGGCGACGGATCTGCGGGTGGGACATGGTCACTCCTTTTTCACGGGCTCGAGTCAGAGGTTCGAGCCGACTACCGAGTTAGTACTTCTCGGATTGGTTAGAGGTTATAACCACTCTTCGGTAATCGTCAATAGCGAAAGTGATAGGGTCTAACCGAATCGGGCGGTTCACCGGACCCGGCAGGAGGCAGCGGACGTTGGCAGCAAAGGGAACGGGTTCGCGGGAGCGTTATCGGACCCAGGTGCGCGAGGAGATCAAGCAGTACGCGTGGGAGCAGATCGCCGCGGCGGGTGTGCCCGCGCTGTCGCTCAACGCGATCGCCAAACACGTGGGTATGAGCGGCCCCGCCCTGTACCGCTATTTCGCGAGCCGTGACGAACTGATCACCGAACTGATCCGTGACGCTTACCGCAGCCTCGCCGACACACTGGAAACCGCACTCGGCAACGGGGCCGATATATCCGAACTGGCCTTCGCGGTGCGGGACTGGGCTTTGCGGGATCCGCAGCGTTACTTCCTCATCTACGGCACACCGGTCCCCGGTTATCGGGCCCCGGCGGACACGACCGCGATCTCGAATCGGGTCATGACCGTACTGATCGCGGCCTTTTCCGCGCTGCCCCCGGCGGAAAAGGAGAGTCCATTCGACTCCCATCTCGCGCGGCACCGCCACTGGGCCGGTGACGCCTCGGTACCGGCCGCGATCCTGCACCGCGCCATATCCTTCTGGACCCGGCTGCACGGCGTGCTCTCACTGGAACTCGCCGGCCATTTCACCGGGATGGAGTTCGACCCCGCACTCCTGTTCACCGAAGAGCTGGGCACGCTCCTCGCCCCGGACCGAATCAGCCCATCGGAGTAGCCGATCGGGCCCGGTCGGGCGTCCGGCGGCGCGGCTCAGGCGGCCAGCAGCGCGGCCTTCAGTGCCCGCGCCGCGGACTCCGGGTCCTGGGCGGCGGTGATGGCGCGCACCACGACCACCCGTTCGGCGCCCACCGCCAGAACTTGGGGAAGAGTCGCGGCGTCGATACCGCCGATGGCGAACCACGGCCGGGTCGGCGCCGCTGCCGCGGTCGCGCGTACCAATTCCAAACCGGCGGGTGTGCGCCCCGGTTTGGTCGGGGTCGCCCACACCGGGCCTGTGCAGAAATAATCGAGGTTCTCGTCACCCGCGGCCAGCCGGGCCTGCTCCCGGTCGTGGGTGGACCGCCCGAGCACCACATCCGGGCCGAGGATCTTGCGGGCGTACCAGGGCGGCAGATCCTGCTGACCCAGATGCAGCACATCGGCGCCCGCCGCCAGCGCGATATCGGCACGATCGTTGACCGCGAGCAGTGCGCCGTGGCGGCGGGTCGCGGCCTTCAGCTCGGCGAGCGCCGCGAGTTCGCCCTTGGCCTCCAGCGGGCCGAACTGCTGCTCCCCGGGCGAACCCTTGTCCCGGAGCTGGATGATGTCCACTCCACCGGCGAGGGCCGCTTCCGCGAACTCGGCGAGGTCCCCCTTCTCCCGGCGGGCGTCGGTGCACAGGTACAGCCGGGCGGTCGCGAGGCGGTCTCGCGGGGGCAGCGGTCGGCGAGCGGAGGACGGTTGCACAGCTGCCACCGTAACCGCGCTAACGTGGAGAAGTTGCAGGAGGTGGAACGTAGTGCGAACATCCGCGCGCGCGGCGCGGGCGGCGAGCCGGACCCGGCCGGCGCGATGTAGCCCGGCGCCGATCCATCGATCCGGCCGTACCGCCGACGCCCTCCACCGTGCTTTCCGGAGGAGGTGGCGCAGGTGAGCGGCCAGGCCACCGATTCGACCCTCGCCGTCGTCGGCGGCGGGGTGATCGGGCTGGCTGTGGCCTGGCGGGCCACCGAGGCGGGCTGGACGGTGACCCTGTTCGATCCGGCGGTGGGCAGCGGCGCCTCCTGGGTGGCCGGCGGGATGCTCGCACCGCTGTCGGAGGGCTGGCCCGGCGAGGACGCGGTACTGGAGTTCGGGGCCGCGGCACTGGCCCACTGGCCGGACTTCGCCGCGCGACTCGAGGCCGTCACCGGCGTAGATGTCTTCGTCGCCGCCGAGACCCTGACCATCGCCCAGGACGCCGCCGATGCCGCCGACCTGCGCACGGTCGCCGAATGGGTCGGCGAGCGCGGCCACGAACTCCGGGTACTGGACCGGGCCGGGGTCCGGGAGCTGGAACCGGCGCTGGCCCGCACGGTGCGGGCCGGGCTGCTGGCGCCCACCGAGCCGGCCCTCGACAACCGCCGGCTGCTGACCGCGCTGCGCAAGGCCGTAGCCGAAGCGGGGGTGACCGTGCACGCGGACCGGGTCCGCGACCTCACCGAACTCGACCAGCGGCAGGTGGTGCTGGCCGCGGGCGCCGCCTCGGCCGAATTGTGGCCGGGTCTGCCGGTCCGCCCGGTGAAGGGCGAGATCCTGCGCCTACGCCACCGCCCCGGCGCGCAACCGCCGCCCACCAGGGTCGTGCGGGCGCGCGTGCACGGGCGGCCTGTGTACTTCGTGCCCCGCGCCGACGGCCTGGTGCTCGGCGCCACCCAGTACGAGGCCGGTTTCGATACCGCCGTTACGGTCGCCGGGGTCCGCGACCTCATCGGGGACGCCGAGACCGTATTGCCCGGAATCGGCGAATACGAACTGCTCGAAGCCGCGGCCGGCGTGCGGCCCGGCAGCCCCGACAATCTCCCCCTCGTCGGGCGGTTGTCCGACCGCGTGATCGCGGCCACCGGGCACGGCCGCAATGGCATGCTGACCAGCGCGCTCACCGCCGAGGCGGTGGTGGCCGAGCTGAACGGCCGACCACTGGCCGAGGTCGCGGCGGCCGATCCGAACCGGTTCACGGCATCCACACCCTCAGGAGGTAGTCGATGACACAGTCGTCCACACCGGGCTCACCGGCGCACGGATCGTCCGTGCCGATCGGGGTCACGGTCAACGGGACCGAGCACGAGTTGACCGAACAGCTCACGGTGCGTCAACTGCTGGAACGCCTTGAACTGCCGTGCCAGGGCGTCGCGCTGGCGGTCGACGGCGCCGTGTTCCCGCGCTCCCGCTGGGACGAGCCGGTGGGTCGCGGCTGGGAGATCGATGTGCTCACGGCGGTTCAGGGTGGCTGACGAAGCACTGCGCATCGCCGACCGCACCTTCGGCTCCCGGCTCATCATGGGCACCGGCGGCGCGGAGAACCTGACCGTGCTCGAGGAGGCTTTGCTGGCCTCGGGTACGGAACTGACCACGGTCGCCATGCGCCGGGTCGACGCCGCGGGCGGTACCGGCGTGCTCGACCTGCTGAAACGGCTCGATATCGCGCCGCTGCCCAATACCGCGGGCTGCCGCACGGCCGCCGAGGCGGTGCTCACCGCCCGGTTGGCGGCCGAGGCGTTGGATACGAACTGGGTCAAACTCGAGGTGGTCGCCGACGACCGGACCCTGCTGCCCGACTCCATCGAACTGATCGACGCAGCCGAACAGCTGGTGGACGCCGGTTTCACCGTGCTGCCCTACACCAACGACGACCCCGCGCTGGCGCGGCGGCTCGAGGACGCGGGGTGCGCGGCGGTGATGCCGCTGGGCGCCCCGATCGGAACCGGTCTGGGTATCGGCAATCCGCACAATATCGAGATGATCGTGAGCCGCGCCCAGGTGCCGGTCATCCTGGACGCCGGTATCGGGACCGCCAGCGACGCCGCGCTCGCCATGGAACTCGGCTGCTCCGCGGTACTGCTGGCCACCGCGGTGACCCGGGCCAGGCATCCGGCCCTGATGGCCGCCGCCATGGCCGACGCGGTACGGGCCGGTTACCGGGCACGGGAGGCGGGCCGGATCCCCAAGCGGTTCTGGGCCCAGGCGTCCTCACCCGGACGGTAGCTCCCCGAGACCGGCCCCTCCGCGAGTGGATGCCGGTGCGGGCTCGGGCCATCCTGGGTGACGCCCTGGTCTGATGGCCGCTCAGCTGGGCACCAGGTGTCACGGTGACATCAGGTGTCCAGCTCTGGGGGTTTGTTGTAGGCGTCGATGGTCGCCTTCGTGGTGGAAGAGTCCTGCAATACCAGTTCCCATGGCCCGGTGTTCACCTCGAAATTCTTCCCGAAACCGACCCACTTCCCGGCCATCCGGCTACCGGTCAACTCGATCAGCAGTTGGACCGAACCGTGGTACCGGGCGCCGCGGTAGTAGCCTTCCTGCGCGGTGATCTCACTCCATGTGCCTGTCGACACATGGCCGTCCACTGTCAAGTCCATCTCCAGTGATGACGGAGACGAGCCGGGCAGACTGCGCACGGTGAGCCGGTCGTCGTGCTGCAACATCACCACGTAATGCGCTGTGGTGAATGTCGCATCCCGGCCGCTGGAGTAGTACTCGTACCGGGACAGCCAGACGCCCGAGTATGAGCCCGGAAGTCGGGCGCGCGAACCGCCCCCCGCCGCGGTCGCCTGGCCGGGATCGACAGCGCCGATGGGCGATTCGACGTTCTGGCTTCCGTCCGGGCCGGACAGGCTCCGGCCGGCCATGACCGCGCCGAACCCGAGCGTTTCGATCGGTAGACCCATGACCTTCTCCAGTGCCCGTGCATGCGAGGGCCGCGGGTTGAGTGTGCGTCCGGCCTCCCAGCGCTGTACGAGTCGTTTGGTAGCGCTGGCGCATCCCGCTTCCCGTAGTGCCCGCGCGAGATCGTCTTGGCTCATCAGGCGAGCGTTACGGGCCGCCCGCAGTGCCGTGTTCGGTTTGGTGACCATGCCGCGACAGTAATGCTTGGACGCCTAAATGTCGCCTAGAATATGTACATATTGACGCCTCAACCGTCGTCGTATCACCCGAGGCAGGACAGCCAATGTGAAGGGAGCCCCGCCGTCGGGTGTGACCCCGACTCCCCGACGGCGGGTGCCTTCCAAAACCGCAGGGGGTCGGGGATGCAGGGGTGCGTAATGGTTGGGGAATGGCTTACCGATTGCCGGACGTTGGGTCGGGTCGCCGCGGGTCTCAGGCGGCTGGATATCTATTCGGCGGCGTGCAGGTGGAAGGACCCGCTGCGCGGCAGGTCTCATGCCCATCACGTCATGGCGATCCATGCCGAGCATCGCTGCCCCCGATACACGATGGCCAGTGACTACCTGGAAAAGACAGGCTGGTCATGACGGGCACCGACCTCGCCCTGGTCCTGCTCTCTGTCGGGCTGGTCGTACTCACCGTCGCGCTGTTTCGAAGCCAGTGACAAGCTGTCACTCTCCACGGTGCTCATGACCGCACTGCCCCGTACGGACTTGTACCCACCAGAACGGTCCGGCCGTCATCCTCCAGGATGAGGGCGGATGGCGACCATCGGGCGACGCGAGCGCTCCCTGGATACGGCATGCTGGTCGGCATGATCGAAGTCCGGGGCTTGACCAAGCACTACGGGCAGACCGTCGCGGTCCAGGACCTGACCTTCACCGTGCAACCCGGTCAGGTCACCGGGTTCCTGGGACCGAACGGCGCCGGTAAATCCACCACTATGCGCATGATCCTCGGCCTGGATCGCCCCACCGCGGGCAGCGCGCTCATCGACGGCAGACCGTACGGGCAGCTGAAGCATCCGTTACGTGAGGTCGGCGCGCTGCTGGACGCGAAATGGGTGCATCCCAACCGGTCGGCGCGAGCCCACCTGGAATGGATGGCGGCCTCCAACGGGCTGCCGAAATCCCGGGTGGAGGAGGTACTGCGACTGGTGGGTCTGTCCGAGGTCGCCGGTAAATCGGCCGGTGGATTCTCCCTGGGCATGTCGCAGCGACTGGGTCTGGCGGGCGCCCTGCTGGGCGATCCGAAAGTCCTGCTCTTCGACGAGCCGGTCAACGGCCTGGACCCGGAGGGCATCCTCTGGATCCGGCGGTTCATGCAGCGACTGGCCGCCGAGGGCCGCACTGTCCTGGTGTCGAGCCATCTGCTCTCGGAGATGTCGCAGACCGCCGATCATCTGGTGGTCATCGGCCGCGGCCGGCTCATCTCCGACTCCACCACCGCGGAATTCATCGAACGGGCGTCGGAGTCGTCGGTGCGGGTACGCAGTCCACAACTCGACGAGCTGCGCAGTCTGCTGACCTCCAACGGGATGACCGTGAAACAGAACGAGGGCAACGCCGACGGCGCGGCACTCGTGGTCAACGGGGTCACCAGCGACGCGGTCGGCGCACTGGCCGGTGAGCACAACATCACCCTCTACGAGCTCGCCCCGCAGCGGGGCTCGCTGGAGGAGGCGTTCATGCGGATGACCGGCGGGGATGTCCAGTATCACGGTGAGGTCGGCCCGCAGGGCGATGTCGCGGCGGCCCCGCCCGGGGCCCCCGGGCCGGTCGAGCCCAAGGTTCTCGGAGGTACCAAGTAATGGGTGTGATCGCCGCGGAACGCATCAAACTCACCTCGACCCGCTCGCCGTGGTGGTGCTCGCTGATCGTGGTGGCCCTCGCGGTCGGGTTCGCCGCACTGTTCGGGCTGATCGGGCGGATCGCCGCCGACGACCCGCAGGCTTCGGGAGCTCCCGCGCTGACCGTGGACACCGCCTTCCTCGGGATCAGCGGGTTCGGGGTGATGGTGCTGGCCATCATGGCCACGCTCACCGTGACCAGCGAGTACCGGTTCGGCATCATCCGGACCACCTTCCAGGCCGTGCCCAACCGCATCCTGGTGATCGGCACCAAGGCGGGCCTGGTCGGGCTCTACGCGGCCGCGCTGACCACGGTGCTCGCCTTCGCCGCCTACGCGGTGGCCAAGGCGGTCGCCGGGGACGCCGGCTCCACCCTGATCCTGGAGGGCAACTGGCGTGCCCTGTACTCGATACCGGTCCTGGCCTTCCTCAATGTGGTGCTGGCCATCGCCATCGGTGTGCTGGTCCGGCAGTCGGCGGCGGCGATCTCGTTGATCGTGCTCTGGCAGCTGATCATCGAACCGCTGGTCGGCGCACTGGGTAAAGTGGGACGTGAGATCAGCGCGTTCCTGCCGTTCCAGAATGCGAGCCGCTTCGCGCTGATGGATGAGTCGATGGCGTCGGGTAACTGGCACTGGGGCGTATGGGGCAGCCTCGTCTACTTCATCGCCTTCGTCGCACTCGTCACCGGCGTCGCCCTGGTGGTTGTCAACCAGCGCGACGCCTGACCGAATCGCCCGAGCCGCTTCCCTCGCCGCTCGGGTATGGGGTAGGCGCGGCCTTGTCGGGAGGATCGCGCGCCCCGCACGCCGGCGGCCACTGCCCGGTCGTCGGAGTGCACTTACCACCGGCCCGGTGCGCAATGCACCGGGCCGGTGGTCGTGATCACACAGGGTGGTTGTTCCCCTGGTCTCCGGCGAGGGCAGGCGACTCTTCGCGACTTGCCAAATATCTGTAACCAAGCGTTCACCGGCAGCCCGCCGGTCGTCGCTACGATCGTGGTCAGGCACCGAACGTTTTCCATCGGCGGACCCAACGGCGTGCCGCACTCCTCCGATAGAGAGGCGACAGGTGACGATTATCAGCGTTCCCCTCGCGTCCGATTCCCTGAGATACCCTCGGGGCGTGAACGAAAAGCCCTCCGGCCGAGCCGTACCGGAGCCGGAGGTCGACAGCGCCGCCGCACCGGGCGCCGATCACGCGTCCACCGACGAGCCGGCGGTCGGGCCGGCCCCCGAGAACGGCGCCGCCGTCGGCGCGGTACGCCGTGTCCATCCGCTGTCGGCCCTGATGAACGCGGCCAACCAGCGACCGGATGTGATCGAGGTCCTGCGGCGGGCCCGTCATCAACTCCCCGGCGATCCCGCCTTCGGTGACCCGCTCTCGGTCACCGGCCCCGGCGGCGCCCGCGCCGTGGCACGAGCCGCGGACCGGCTGGTCGGCGACAACCCCAGCGCGGCCCGCGAGATCGGGTTCGGTGCGCTGCAGGTCTGGCAGGCGATGCTCGAACGCCTCGGTCGCGGGAAGGGCACCCAGGAGATGACGGTGATGTTCACCGATCTGGTGTCGTTCTCCTCCTGGTCGCTCACCGCGGGCGACGAAGCCACCCTGGACCTGCTGCGCAAGGTGGCCAAGGCCATCGAACCCCCCATCGCCGAACGCGGCGGCCAAGTGGTGAAACGGATGGGTGACGGCGTCATGGCGGTGTTCCCCTCCGCCGATCGCGCCGTACAGGCCGCGATCGCCGCGAAACGCAATCTGGCCGAGGTGACCGCGGGCGACTACCGGCCCCGGATGCGGATCGGCCTGCACACCGGTTCACCGCGGGAGATCGGCGGCGACTGGCTGGGTGTGGACGTCACCATCGCCGCCCGGGTGATGGAGGCCGGCGGCAACGGCAAGATGATGGTCTCCCACACCACGCTGACCGCGCTGAGCCCCGAGACCCTGGCCGAACTGGGGCAGACGGCCCGCCCCTACCGCCGCAGTTTCTTCGCCGCCCCCCTGAGCGGGGTACCGGAGGATCTGCGCATCTATCGGATCAGTTCGGCCTGACCGCTCGGGTCCCCGCGTCGCCGCCGCCGAGAGGCGCCGGTGTGGACGGTCGCTGACCGCTCGGACACGTCCTGCACCCTGTCGGTCGCGCGACCGTGCCGGATGCCGCCGGGCGAGAAGCAGCTGCGGGCGGCCGGCTCGGTATAGCACGGCGAGCGCGATAGGGCACAGTGACATTGTGGACCGCGGTCTTGACGAGGTGTGGCGAAGTGTGCGCGAGATGCTCGGTGCGACCGCCAAGGACGGCGGCCCCGCGATCGCCGCGTTCCCGAAGCAAGCCAGCGGTCACGTCACCCGGGCCGCCGAAGGGTTCGAGAGGGCCTCTGCCGCAGGAACACCGGATCGAACCGTCGCATCCGGCGACAGGTTCATCCCCATGGCACGGTCTTCCACCTACGTACGCGGCCGGGGCCTGGTCGACGAGGTGAATTACAGCGAACTACGGCGGACGAGAAGACCCGGGTCCTCGGGGAACTCCCCGGCCTTCGAGGAGATCCAACGGCTACAGGGATTCTGCGGCCCCGTCACCACGGTGACAAGACCCGAGGTCGATGCGGTGATCAGGCCGGGCAGGCCACCGCTGTTCCGCGGGTTCGAGGAGGATCGCTATATCGACGCCTTCATCGAAGGCCCCGTACGACCGGGCGGCGGCCCCTCCGGATCCGGGACGTATGTCACACCGCTGGAGAGCGTCGCCTTCGACTACACCGATCCCACCCGCACTCAGGAACTCGCCACCCGGCGGGCCCGCGTGGTGTTGATGGCACTACGCCCGGAGGCCCGGGTGACCACTCTCGACGCACTCATCACCCAGCGTGATCACGCCCTGACCCGAATCGACGGTGAACTACGGGTCCTGCGCACCACAGCGGACCCCACGGACGAGGAGACGACTCGCCGCATCGCGCTGCAGGACAAGCAGCTGACCTTCGCCGATATCGGCCAATTCGGTGCCCTGTGCGGCTGGGACGCCATCGACGGATCCAGCGCCTTCTCGGACAAACAGTGGGTCATACTCAACCCGACTGCCCTGTTGGTCCATCACCGCTGAGGACCATCGCCGGGAGCGCCCAGATGCCAGCCGGGCGACGACGCGCCATACGCCAGGGAGCGTCGGCCCCTCCGATGCGCTCTCCCGGCCGATCATCCGGTAATGCGCTCCTCCCAGCTCGAGGCGCCGATTCACCGATATGCGAGCGCGCCGGTCGCCGCCGCCGACCCACCCGGGGCCGCGGACGGCGCGAAGGACTGGACGTGCGCCCATCCCGCTACGCGGATACGAACAGGGGCCGGTCGATCTCCGGGACCCAGCAGTCGCGCGCGATATCGCGGTTGTAGTTGTCGCGGAAATAGGCGACCAGATCCGCGATACCCGGATGCGGGTCGGCCCGGTCCCACAACAGCGCGTGCGGGTAGGCGGGGGTCGGGTCGACAATCGGCACCCGGCGGATATGCGGATGCCACGGGGATTCGAAACCTTCCGCGCTGAAGGTCGCGAGGGTGTCCGAATCGGCGATGTGCTCGATCACCATCGCGATCGGCGCGGGCCCGCGGCCGGTGGCGACCTCGGGGAACAGCTCGGACCGGCGACTGCTGTCGATCACGACTCCGCTGTACCGGTTCAATTCACGGTAGTAGTCGGTCCACTCCGATTCCACCGAGGTCCCCGGTACCCACACCGTCACCCCGGCCAGTTCGGCGAGCGAGACCGCCGCACGTCCGGCCAGCGGATGGTCCTTGCCGACCAGCAGATGCAACGGGTCCAACAGGAACGGGATGGCCGCGATGCGCGCCGGCAGCGGCCGGGGCCCGCCCGCGGCGCGGGCGACGGCCGCGTCCACCCGGCCCGCGACCAGGGCGTCGCGGGAGGTGACAAAGGCGTTGGTCAGCACGATTTCGGTGTCGCGGTCCGGGTGGCGGCCGAGGTAGTACCGCATGGCCCGCATCTCGGTCGCCCGCTCACCCAGCACCGCCACCCGCAGCGGCCGCGGGCGGCACATCACCGTGGCCACTGCTTCGTCGGCGACGGCGAGCAGAGAGCGCGCGTGCGGCAGGAACCGCGCGGCAGGCGCGGTGGGTGCCGCGCCGGTGGGGACCCGGTCGAAGAGCTCGAGGCCGAGTTGGTTCTCCAGCCGGGCGATACGTTTGGACACCGCCTGCTGGCTGATGCCGAGCAGCGCCGCGGCCGCACCGAACCGGCCTTCGTCGGCGACCGCGACGAAGGCCCGGACCGTAGCCAGATCGAGCTCGGGCACCCCACCTCCTGATACATCCATCGGTTGTCTCCGCTGTCGTGTCGATTGTTCGACTCAGTGCATTTGAGCTGGTCATATGTAGACGAAATGACCTTATCCGCCCACCGGCTCGACAACCGAACCGGCCACGGGCCCGGTTCTACGGTACGGGGTGATCGATGACGGACGCGTCTTTCGTGCATCTGCACAACCACACCGAGTACTCGATGCTCGACGGTATGGCGAAGGTGAAGCCGCTGTTCGCGGAAGCCGAGCGACTGGGGATGCCGGCGGTCGGGATGACCGATCACGGCAATATGTACGGGGCCGCGGAGTTCTTCCGGCAGTCCCGGGATTCGCCGGTGAAACCGATCATCGGTATCGAGGCGTATATCGCACCGGAATCCAGGTTCTCCGGCAAACGGGTTTTCTGGGGCGAGCCCGGGCAGAAATCCGACGATGTGTCGGGGTCGGGCGCGTATCTGCACATGACACTGTTCGCCCGGAACGCGGTGGGTTTGCGCAATCTGTTCCGGCTGTCCTCGCGCGCGTCGTTCGAGGGACAGTTGGGGAAATGGCCGCGGATGGACGCCGAACTCGTCGCCGAACACGCCGACGGTGTCCTCGCGACCACGGGTTGTCCGTCCGGCGAAGTCCAGACCCGTCTGCGGCTGGGGCAGTTCGACGCCGCCTACGCGGCCGCGGGCCGCTGGCGCGATATCTTCGGCCCGGACAACTTCTTCCTCGAAGTGATGGACCACGGCCTGACGATCGAACGCCGGGTCCGCGACGATCTGCTCGCCGTCGGCCGGAAGGCCGGACTCACCGTACTGGCCACCAACGACTGTCACTACGTACTACGGGAGCAGGCGGCGGCACACGAGGCGATGCTGTGTGTGCAGACCGGGAAGACGCTGACGGATCCGGCGCGGTTCCGGTTCGACGGAGACACTTTCTATCTCAGGTCCGCGGCGGAGATGCGCCACCTGTGGGACGACGAAGTGCCCGGCGCCTGCGATACCACTCTCGCGGTGGCCGACCGCATCGAACCGTATGACGAGGTGTGGGAATTCCGCGACCGGATGCCGGTGTTCCCGGTGCCGGAAGGCCATACCGAGGACAGCTGGCTGCGCCGCGAGGTGGACGCGGGCCTGCGCTGGCGTTTCCCCGCAGGCGTACCCGACAGTTACCGGGGCCGCGCGCAGTTCGAGCTGGACATCATCCGCGACAAGGGCTTTCCCGCCTACTTCCTGGTGGTCGGCGATCTGGTGGCACACGCCCGCCGGGTCGGTATCCGGGTCGGCCCCGGCCGTGGTTCGGCGGCGGGGTCGCTGGTGGCCTACGCGCTGGCGATCACCAATATCGACCCCATCGAGCACGGGCTGCTGTTCGAACGGTTCCTCAACCCCGAGCGCCCGTCGGCACCCGATATCGATATCGATTTCGACGACCGCCGCCGCGGCGAGATGATCCGCTACGCCACCGACCGCTGGGGCGCGGACAAGGTCGCGCAGGTGATCACCTTCGGCACCATCAAGACCAAGGCGGCCATCAAAGATGCCGCCCGCGTCCAGTTCGGGCAGCCCGGATTCGCGCTCGCCGACCGGATCACCAAGGCGCTGCCGCCCGCGGTGGCGGCCAAGGACATCCCGGTGGCGGGGATCACCGATCCCGGGCACGAGCGCTACGGCGAGGCCGCGGAGGTGCGGGCACTCATCGAGGCCGAACCGGATATGCGCCGCATCTACGACACCGCGGTCGGACTCGAGGGGATGGTCCGCGGCGCCGGAGTCCACGCCTGCGCGGTGATCCTGTCCAGCGAACCGCTGCTCGATATCGTGCCGCTGTGGAAGCGCCCGCAGGACGGGGCTATCATCACCGGCTGGGACTACCCGTCGTGTGAGGCCGTCGGCCTGCTGAAAATGGATTTCCTGGGTCTGCGCACCCTCACGGTGATCGGTGACTGCCTCGACAATATCCGCGGCAATCGCGGTATCGAGATCGACCTGGACACCCTCACCCTCGACGACGAACCCACCTACGCCATGCTGGCGCGCGGCGACAATCTCGGGGTGTTCCAGATGGACTCGGCCGGTATGCGCGAACTGCTGCTGCGGATGGCCCCCACCGAGTTCAACGATCTGGTGGCCTCCAACGCCCTCTACCGGCCGGGGCCGATGGGCGTGGGGGCGCACTGGTCCTACGCCGACCGTAAGAACGGGCGGGAAGCGGTGACGCCGATCCATCCCGAACTCGACGAAGCGCTGCGCGCGGTCCTCGCCGAAACCTACGCGCTGATCGTCTACCAGGAGCAGATCATGCAGATCGCGCAGCAGGTCGCCGGATACTCCCTGGGCCAGGCCGATCTGCTGCGCCGGGCGATGGGTAAGAAGAAACCGGAAGTTCTGGCCATGGAGTTCGAGAACTTCCGGGACGGTATGCGCGGCAACGGCTACCGCGACGCGGCGGTGACCGCGCTGTGGGAGGCGGTGCTGCCGTTCGCCGGCTACGCCTACAACAAGTCGCATGCCGCCGGTTACAGCCTGGTGATGTACTGGACCGCCTACCTCAAGGCCAACTATCCGGCGGAGTTCATGGCCGCCCTGCTCACCTCGGTCGGTGACGACAAGGACAAATCGGCGATCTATCTGGCCGACTGCCGCAAACGTGGGATCCAGGTGCTGCCACCGGATGTGAACCAGTCGGCGGCCACGTTCACCAGCGTCGGGCCCGATATCCGCTTCGGCCTGGGCGCGGTCCGCAATGTCGGGGAACCGGTGGTGCGGGCGGTGGTCCGGGCGCGGGAGTCGGCCGGCGCGTTCACCTGCTTCTCCGACTACCTGACGAAAACCGACAGTGTTGCCTGCACCAAAAAGGTGGTCGAATCACTGGTCAAAGCGGGTGCCTTCGAATCCCTCGGCCATCCCCGCAAAGGTCTGTACACGATCCACAGCGATGCGATCGACGCGGTGACGGTCACCAAGAAAGCCGCGGCGCGCGGGCAATTCGACCTCTTCTCCGGTGCTACCGCCGACCCTGCCGCGGACACCTCCGTTTTCGCGATGCCCGTCCCCGACGAGGAATGGGAAACCCGCGAGCGGTTGGGCTACGAACGGGAGATGCTCGGGCTCTATGTCTCCGGGCATCCGCTCGACGATATCGCCGCCGCGCTGGCCGCCGCCGGTGACACCCCGCTCGCCGCCCTGCACGACGGTCGCGTCCCGCACGGCCGCCGGGTGCGGCTGGCCGGCATCATCGCCGCCGTCGACCGGCGGGTCACCAGGAAGGGCGAACCATGGGCGGTCGTGCGCCTGGAGGACCTGGAGGCCGGCGCCGAAATCCTGTTCTTCCCCGCTGCCCACGCCACCGCCGCCGGATATCTCACCGAGGACGCGATCGTGGTGATCACCGCGACAGTCAGCGTCCGCGACGGGCGCCGGTCGCTGCTGGGCGATCAGGTGACCGCACCGGATCTCACCGCCGGTGCCGCCGGGCGGCCGCTCACCCTCACCCTGCCCGTGGCGGCCTGCACCCCGCACACGGTCCGCGCCCTGCGCGAGACCCTGCAGCGGCATCCCGGCCCCACCGACCTGCGAATCGACCTGATCGGCGCCCGGGGTCCCCGGCTGCTCGCCCTGGACCCCCGCTTCCGGATCACCACCTCGTCCGCGCTGATGGGTGAGCTGAAAGCGCTGTTCGGACCGGCTTGTCTGCGCTGACGAGACGATCAGGACAGATCGAGATGGCGGTTCACCGCCATGGCGGCCTCGGCCAGATCCGGGAGTTCGAGTACCCGCACCCCGTGCTCGCGCAGTTTCTCCACTCCCACACAGTTCTCGACGAACGTGGACGGTTCACGCCACGCGATCACCACCACCGGGATACCGGCGGCGAGCACGCGATCGGTACAGGGCAGCCGCGTTTTGGTCGCCCGCTCCGAGCAGGGCTCCAGGGTGCTGTAGAGGGTGGCCTGCCGCAACCGCGGATCGTGCGGGTCCAGTTTGTCCAGGGCGGACTCCTCGGCGTGCACCTTCGGATCGGTTTCCCGCGAATAGCCAATGGCTATTTCGGCGCCGTCGGCGACGAGCACGGCGCCCACCGAGAAAGCACCCGGTGCCCGCGGACTTCGCCGCGAGAGTTCGATCGCCCGGTTCATCCAGTAGTGGTGGTCGGGTTCGGGCACCGGGCCTCCTGAATGGCGCTGTCGGGCGTAACCCATCCGCGGCCCGCGCATGGCCGGAGCGGACGCCGGGGTACGCAGGGAGCGCATGGCCGGAGCGGACGCCGGGGTACGCAGGGAGCGCATGGCCGGAGCGGACGCCGGGGTACGCAGGGAGCGCATGGCCGGAGCGGATGCGGAGGTACGCCTAGGGTCGATACCGCAACACTGCCACATCCCCGAGCCGCTCCACCTCGACCAGGCGCATCCGATGGGTGGAACCGCCGGGAAACCGCGCGGGATGCAGGAAACGCGGGGCGGCGGGATCGCCGACGAGTGTGGGCCCGACCGCGACCAGCAGTTCGTCGGCCAGTCCGGCGGACAGGAACGCGGTGTGGATCCGGCCGCCGCCCTCCACCATCAACCGCCCGATGCCCCGGGCGCCGAGATCGTCCAGCAACGGCCCGAATTCGAGTTCCGGGCCCAGGGCCACGATCTCGGCCGATGCGGTCAACCGGTCGCGCAGCCGCCGGGCGCCCGCGTCGGTGGTGTAGACGAGCGGGGCGTGTTCGGCGGTACCGTACCGCCAGAAACGCGCCTCCGGGTCCAGTTCGCCGCGCGCGGTCACCGTCACCTTGCGGGGGTACTCCGGCCGGCCCGCGGCGATCCGCTGCGCACGCCGCGCCTCATCGCGTACGAGCAACCGCGGATTGTCGCGCCGCAGTGTCTCGGCTCCCACCAGAATCGCGTCCGACCAGGCGCGGATATCGTCCACCCGGTCGAAATCGGCGTCATTGGACAGCAGCAGGCGTTCGGGCTCCATATCGTCGATATAGCCGTCGATACTCATCGCGACCGACAGCAGCACATACGGCCGGGACGGCCGCGCGGCTTCCTCCACGCCGTTTCCCAACTCAGCGCTCCGATCCCAGCACGGCGCTGCGCGGAATCCCCAGCACTCTGGCCTCCGCGTGCGCGGCCGCACCGAGCCCGGCCCCCGGATCGTCCGTCTCGCCCGCCGGATGCGGGAACCCACTCGGTTCCGGATTCTCCGGCGGGTACGGCGGGTTCAGCAGGACCGCACGGTCACCGGGCCCGTCGGGTCCAGCGTGCAACCAGACGAACTCCGCGCCCAGGTCGACCGTGCGCGGCAGGGTCGCGGCCAGCTCCGTCGCGTCCGCCGCCGGGCACTCCCCCGGATCCATCCAGGCGAAAGTGGCCCGCAACCCGGGCCAGGCGTGCGCGAACCCGGCGTGCAGCGGACGCTGATCCACCTCGTCCTCCGGCACCCAGGCCAGTTCCACACTCTCCATGTTCGGGCGCACCGGCAGCGGTTTGCCCGCATCGGCGATCACCGTCGTGTAGGTCCAGCCGCTCGGGGCGGTGGCGGTGACCCGTTCGGCACGCACCCGGATATCCGCGGCCTTGATACCGGCCTCCTCGTCGGCTTCACGGACCGCCGCGTGCACCGCCGACTCGTCGCTGTCGCGGGCCCCGCCGGGCAGCGCCCAGGTCCCGCCCTCGTGACTCCACAGCGCGCGATGCTGCAGCAGCACCGCCGAACCACCACTACCGATCGGGGCGCGCAGCAGCAAACCGGCCGCACCGAACAGGCCCCAGTGCCGCACACCACCGGGGCTTATGGACCACCCGTCACCGTCACCACGCATCTCGCACCGCCCTCGTCGACCGTTGCCTCCATCCTGCCCCACCGGCGGTGGTGGGTGGCGCGTTGTGGAGGTCGGGGCGCGCGCGTGGACAATACCGAATACGCTCATGGCAGCGGTGTGAGCGATCTCGCGCGGCACCGGCGGAGCGATGCAGCGCACACGGCGCCCAGAGTTGGAGGGTGGACATGACGCGGTTGGCGGTGGATCGGGTGGTATCCGAACCCGACCCGGCCCACCCGGAACCGGCGCCCGCCTCCGGGCGGGCGGAGCTCGTCCGCCCCCGGCTCGCGCAGGCCTGGAAGTGGTTGAATCCTGCACGTTTACGCCTGTTCGCCCAATCGTCGCCCGGGCGGCTGCTCGGCGTCGGACTCCTGCTGATCGTGCTGTCCATCGGGTCGGGGGTGATCACCGCGGGCGCCGTGAACGACCGCCAGAACGACCTCGATGTGCTGCTCGCCCACACCGAACCCGATGCGAACGCGGCACATCGGCTCTACACCGCGCTCTCGGTGGCCGACGCCGCCGCGGCCACGGCGTTCATCTCCGGCGGCCTGGAACCCGAGCAGGTGCGGGACCGCTACAGCCAGGCACTGGGGGAAGCGGGCGCCGATCTGGTGACCCTGTCCGGGAACGACCCCCAGGACGTCCTGCAGCGGATGGGTATCGGGTCGGGACTACCCGTGTACTCGGGTCTGGTGGAGACCGCGCGGGCGAACAACCGGGAGGGCCATCCGGTCGGGGCTGCCTATCTGAGCGAGGCGTCCTCGGAGATGCAGACGGTGCTGCTGCCGACCGCCGAACAGCTGTACGTACGGCGCGCGGCCGCGGTCGATACCGCCCAGGACCGGCACGTCCGGCCGCCGTGGTCGGCGATCGTGCTGCTCGTCGTCGCCGTGCTCGCGCTGGTGTGGGCGCAACGGCTGCTGGCCCGGCAGTGGCACCGCACCTTCAACCCGGGCCTGCTACTGGCCTCCGGCGCATTGCTCACGCTGATGCTGTGGACGGTGATCGCCGGATCTGTTTCGTCGGTGGCGATGTCCAGCGGCCGGGCCGACGGGACGGTGCCCGCCGCCCGGCTCACCGAGGGCCGGATCCTGGCGCAGCAGGCGCGTTCGGCGGAAACACTCAAACTGGTACGCCGCGACACCACCGGCGACTACGATCACGCGTTCGACGCCAACATCACCCGGCTCAACGAACTGCTCGCCGGGCACACCGACCGGGCGACCGCCGACGCGCGGGCCGCGCTGCTGCACTGGCTGGCCGCGCACCAGCGGATGAACGAGGCACTCAACCGCGGCGAATTCGCCCGCGCGGCCGCGATCGCCACCGCGCCGGGCACCGAGAACGCTACCGTTCATGTGGAAGCTCTGGACAACGCGCTGGGTAACGGGATCACCGAGACCCGGGACACGCTACGCAGCAATATTTTCCACAGCGCCCGGGTACTCGACTATCTGGCACCAGGTGCGTTGATCCTCGGCTTCGCCGCCGCGGCGTACATCGCCTTCGGCATCTGGCCAAGACTGCGGGAGTATCGATGAGGTTTGCGCGAAACCCGGTCCGACCGGCGGCCCCCCGGCCGTCGCGGCGATCGTGGCCGCTGCGGGTCGGGGTGGCGTGTACCGCGCTGCTCGTGGCCGGGTGCGCCACCGGCCCGGGCCCGCACCACGAGGTAGCGCACAGTGACTACTCCGAACCGCCCCTGCCCGCACAGGCGACGGCGATGGAGGCCGACGGCCCGCTGCCCCTGCCCGACGATCCCACCAACTGCGGCGATCCCACCGCCGGCCTGCGTCCCACCGGCCCCGGCGCGACCGGCCCGGTACTGGACCGGATCCGGGCCCGCGGCCGGCTGGTGGTCGGATTGGACACCGGCAGCAATCTGTTCAGTTTCCGGGATCCCGAGAGCGGGGTGATCGTCGGCTTCGACGCCGATATCGCCCGCGAGGTGGCCCGGGATCTGTTCGGCGATCCCGACAAGATCGAATATCGCAGTCTCGGTTCCGAGGAGCGCGAAGCGGCGCTGATCGAGCACCGGGTGGACATGGTGGTCAAGACCATGACCATCACCTGTGCGCGCCTGGCCAGGGTGTCCTTCTCCACCGTGTATCTGAAGGCGCACCAGCGGGTGCTGGCCGTACAGAATTCGGGAATCCAGAGCTTGCGGGATCTGGCGAACAAGCGGGTGTGCACGATCCGTGGCACCACCTCGCTCGAGCAGATCAGCCGGATCCAGCCGCAGGCATCCATTCTCACCGTCCCCACCTGGGCCGACTGTCTGGTGGTCCTGCAGCAGCGGCAGGTGGACGCGGTCAGCACCGACGACGCGATCCTGGCCGGACTGGCCGAACAGGACCCGTACACCGAGCTGGTCGGTCCGAGTATCAGCGAGGAGCCGTACGGAATCGGCATCCCCAAGGGCGACGAAGACCTGGTGCGCTTCGTGAACGGCACCCTCGACCGGATCCGTGCGGACGGTACCTGGAACCGTCTCTACAGCCAGTGGCTCTCGGCCCTCGGCCCCTCCCCCGGACCCCCGCCGCCGACCTATCGGGACTGATCGCCGTGACGACGGACGAGTCGGTCGACCGGTCCGGCTCCGGGGACGTTCCGGAGCCGCCACCGACCCGTGCCGTCGACGCCGCCCGCCTCCGGCAACCGGACGGGCAGCCCAGTGCGGCCACCCGGCTCGGGGCGGGCCGCGTGCGTGACGGTCACGGTACTTCCGGGTCCGTCACGGGCCCGGGAATCACCGCCGCAGCGGGTACCGCCGCGCACGCGGAAACCGCTGATAGAGCGGGCACGGCCGGGCACGCGGAATCCGTCGCGGGTAAGCCCGATACTTCGGAAACTCTTGCGGAGAACACCGAATATTCGGAAACCGTTGCCGATGCGGGCGCCGGCAGCTATCCGGAAACCGCCGCCGGCACGGATCCCGCTGCGCAATCGAAAACTGCCGGCGTCGCGGATGCGGCCGCACACGCGGAAGCCGCTGCCGAAGCGGGTACGGCCGGACACCCGGAAACCACCGCCGCCATGGCCGGTACGGCCGCATACGCGGAAACTGCTGCCGGCGCGGGTCCGGCCGACGACCCGAACGGGACCCCGGTCGCCCGTTCCGACGTGCACATCGAAACCGTTGCCGCCGCCGATACCGCCTCATCCCCGGGAAGCGCCGCGGTCGCGGAAACCGCCTCCGCGCCGGAAACCGCCGCAGTCGCAGGAACCGCCGCATACCCTGGCACCGCGGCGGCAGTGGCGTCCGCCGGCACCGGTAACCGGACGGGCTCGGGATCCAGCGGAAGTTCCGGCCGCGGCAGCGGTTCCCAGCTGCGTACCGGCCGCAGCAGCCGCACTGTACGGTCCCGTCCCACGGTGCGCACCCTGGTCGCCGGCCTGGTCGAGATACCACCCGTCGAAGCCGCGGACCCGGTCGCCGCGGTCCTGACCGATCCGGTGGTCGCGGAAGGCAAACGGTTCTGCTGGCGCTGCGGCAAACCGGTGGGCCGGGCGAGCGCGAGCGGTCCGGCCACCACCCGCGGTATCTGCCCGAGTTGCGGCGCCGCGTTCGATTTCCGTCCGACGCTGAGTCCCGGGGATATGGTGGCCGGGCAGTACGAGGTCCAGGGCTGCCTCGCGCACGGCGGGCTGGGCTGGATCTATCTCGCCGTGGACCGCAACGTCAGCGATCGCTGGGTGGTGCTCAAGGGTCTGCTGCACGCCGACGATATCGAGGCGCAGGCGGTGGCCGTGGCGGAGCGGGAGTTCCTGGCCGAGGTCGCACATCCGGGCATCGTGAAGATCCACAATTTCGTCGAGCACCTGCCGCCCGGCGGTGAGCCGATCGGCTTCATCGTGATGGAGTATGTGGGCGGCCGCTCCCTGCGCAGCATGCTCGACGACCGCAAACGGCCCGAGCGGATCCCGGTGGCGCAGGCCATCGCCTACATCCTGGAGGTGCTGCCCGCACTGGACTATCTGCACGCGACCGGGCTCACCTACAACGACCTCAAACCCGACAACATCATGGTGACCGAGGATCAGGTCAAACTGCTCGACCTGGGGGCCGTCGCACCGATCGAAGCCTACGGGAACCTGTACGGCACCCGCGGTTTCCAGGCGCCCGAGATCGCCCGCACCGGCCCGACGGTCGCGTCCGATATCTACACGGTGGGCCGCACGCTGGCCGTGCTCACCCTGAACATGCCGACCGAACACGGCGCCTACCGCGACGGTCTGCCCGCGCCGGAGGACGAACCGATCCTGGCCCGGTACGAGTCGTTCCACCGGTTGCTGCTGTGCGCCACCGATACCGACCCGGACCGGCGGTTTCCGTCCGCCGGAGCCATGGCCGACCAGCTGTCCGGAGTGTTGCGGGAGATCCTGGCCTTCGATACCGGGGTGGAGCGGCCGCACCGGTCCACAGTTTTCGGTAAACAGCGCAGCGCGTTCGGCGCCGAGGAACTGATCGGCCAGACCGACGCCTACGCCGACGGAATCGCGCGCGACACCCTGCTCTCGGCCACCGATATCGCCGCCGCGCTGCCGATCCCGCTGCTGCCCCGCACCGACCCGGCCGCCGCCCGGCTGACCGACACCTTGCAATCCGATCCGGACCAGGCGCTGGCGGCGCTGCATGAGGCACGCGAGCAACTCGCCGAGGACCCGGCCGCGGCACCGGAGAACCTGGAACGCGAACTGCGCCTGGCCGAGGCCCGCATCCTGCTGGATCTGGACCGCGTCACCGAGGCCACCGATCTGCTCGACGCCATACCGCATACCGCCCGCCGGGATTGGCGGATCAACTGGTACACGGGCATAGCAGGTTTACGCGAGCAGGATTACGAAAAAGCCTATTCCGCGTTCGATGCGGTATTGCGGGTCCTTCCGGGTGAACTGGCACCGAAACTGGCCCTGGCCGCCACCGCCGAACTCGTGCTCCAGCACTGGGCACCGGACGAGACCCGCGCCTGGCGCGACTACGCCGAGAATTTCTACGCCACCACCTGGCGTACCGATCACGGGTTGGTGAGCGCGGCTTTCGGTTCGGCCCGCCTGCTCACCGCCGCCGGCCGCCACCGGGAGGCCGTCACCGCCCTGGACGAGGTGCCGGGTTCGTCCCGCTATTTCACCACCGCCCGGATGACCGTGGTCCTGTTGCTGCTCACCAGCGCACCCGTGGCGGAACTGCCGGAACACACCCTGCGCGAGGCGGCGGCCCGCGTGGAGGCCCTGCCGCCGGACGAACGCCGGGCCGTCCAACTGCGGGTGATGGTGCTCGGCTGCGCACTGGCCTGGTTGCAGGCCGGTAATACGCCGCGGCGGCCCCGGCCACCGCTCATGGGGGTCGCGTTCACCGAGCACGCGTTGCGTGACGGCACCGAATCGGGGCTGCGCACCCTGGCCCGGTTCGCGCCCGGCCGCCGCCATCGCTACGCCCTGGTGGACCTGGCCAACTACATCCGGCCCAACACCTGGTTCTGAATCGCCGCGCCCGAGGCTTCCCGGACCGCGCGTCCGACCGGGCCGGTGCGATTTCGACCGGTTCGCCGAGCACGAGGTTCCACGATCCGGCCGGCGCGGGACGCCGATGCCCGTGCGGCTGCGGGCCGCCGCTTCGCCTGTACGCACAGCAGCCGACGGCCGCACCGGTTCGACGACCCGCGCGAGCGTGGTGGCGGACCGGCGCGCGAACCGGCCCACCCTCGGGTTCAGTCGGTCCAGATGGTTTCGATCGGGGTCGCCTCGGTGGGCGGCGGGGTGGGCACGCCGTTGGGAGTACGGGAGAACCGGGGCGCCGGGGCGTGCTGGGTGACGTTGTCCAGTTCGATGAGCGAACCGCGCGCGGCGATATGTTCGTTCTCGCCCGCCTCGTCGAAGGTGAGCACCGGGGTCACACAGGCGTCGGTGCCGGTGAAGATCGCGGCCCATTCGTCGCGGGTCTTGCTGCGGAACTTCTCGGTGAACAGTTTCTTCAGCGTGTCCTGCCCGGCCGGGTCCATCTGGAAGGGCAGGCCCTCGGGGTCGATCTCCAGACCGGCCAGCAGCTGGGCATAGAACTGGGGCTCGATCGCGCCGACGGCCATGTATTTGCCGTCGGAGGTCTCGTAGGTGTCGTAGAACGACATACCGGTATCGAGCAGGTTCGTTCCGCGTTCCGAGGACCAGGCACCGGTACCGCGGAAGGCCCAGATCATATTCGACAGCGCCAGCGTCCCGTCGACCATCGCGGCATCGATGACCTGGCCTTTACCGGAGTTCTGGCGTTCCACCAGGGCTGCCAGGATGCCGAACACCAGGAACATGGAGCCGCCGCCGAAATCGCCGACCATGTTCAGCGGGGGCACCGGCCGTTCGCCCTTGCGGCCGATGGCGTGCAGGACGCCGGTGAGGCTGATGTAGTTGATGTCGTGCCCGGCCCGGTCCGACAGGGGACCCTCCTGGCCCCAGCCGGTCATCCGGCCGTAGACCAGGCGCGGGTTGCGTTCGAGCAGGTCGTCCGGTCCCAGTCCCATCCGTTCGGTGACGCCGGGCCGGAAGCCTTCGATGAAGACGTCGGCTTTTTCCACCAGCCCGAGAACCTTCTCGATATCGGCCGGGTCCTTGAGGTTGGCCTCCACGACCGTGCGGCCACGCAGCTGCGGCCGGTCGGCGCCGCCGGGCAGCTGACCGGCGCGCTGGACCCGCACCACATCGGCGCCGAGATCGGCCAGCAGCAACGCGGCATGCGGCCCGGGCCCGATTCCGGCCAGTTCGATCACGCGAATGCCCGCGAGCGGGCCCTGCTTGGTGGCGGTGGATGGTGTACTCACGCCCTACCTCGGTTCGTCGTCGATCCAGTGTCAGCCCCCACGGGGCATATTGACAGTATGACAACAGCGGCTCCGAGTCACGGGGTCGGTGCGGTCCGCCCCGAGGCCGGTGGTTGTCGGGGGGCACGAGCAGACTGGCGGTATGCCGGACAGTACGGTCGCGCCGCTGGACGCGACGAATTTCGACACCGCGATCGGCCGCTGTGCCATCGCCTGGCGGGCGGACGCCGTGGCCCGCTTCTCCCTCCCCGGCCACGATCCCGGCGCCGGGTTCCGCGGCGGCGACGCCCGCCCGGTCCCCGAGCCGAGCACCGGCCCGCGCGGCGAGGCGCTCGCCCGCATCCGCGCCCACCTCGACGGTGATCTCGACGATCTGCGCTGGATACCGCTCGACCTCACGGGGCCGCCGGAGTTCCACCGCGCGGTCTACACGGTCACCCGGGCCATCGACCCCGGGCACACGCTCAGCTACGGGGAGGTCGCGCGCCGCTGCGGCGCGGCCGGGGCCGCGCAGGCGGTCGGTCAGGCGCTCGGCAGCAATCCGATTCCCCTCATCGTGCCCTGCCACCGCGTCCTGGCCGCCGACCATTCCCTGCACGGTTTCTCGGCGCCGGGCGGTATCGATACGAAATCGAAGCTGCTGGCGATCGAACGCACCCCCGGCTTCGGCGAACCGACCCTGTTCTGATCGGCCCGGGCGGCCGCCAGATCGTCGACGTAGAAGTTCACGGTGGTCATTCCGCGGTTGAAGATCGCCGAGAAGAACGCGCCCGTCCCCACCGTCACCATCACCGAGGCCCTCGACGTAGCCCTCCGCTGCGGCTGGATCGACAGCCACCGCCGCGCCCTCGACGCCGACCACTACCTCCAGCGCTACTCGCCGCGCACACCCGGGAGCCCGTGGTCGGCGATCAACCGGGCCAAGACGGACAGCTTGATCGCCGCGGGCCGGGTGCGGGAGGCGGGTTACGCGGCCATCGAATCGGCGAAGGCGGACGGCCGGTGGTCGCCGGACAGATCCTGATTGCGCGGAGTCGCGGGTCGGTGGGTCGGTGGGTCGGTGGGTCGGTGGGTCGGTGGGAAGGCTACGTCCGCTCCCTTACTCGGTGGACGAACTCGGCTGCTCGCTTTCGGCCCTCGTACCAGAGGCCGCGCACCGCGCCCGCCACCCACCGCACACCGTGCGTCCGATGCGCGACCCTGATCGCACCGCACGCGCCCGCCGAGACCACCGCCAGCAGCACCGATCCGAGCAGATACGGAGCGAGGCCGTGCAGCGGTCGTGGTGCCGCGGTCTCGGTCCCCGCGCGCGTCCGAGGTGGCGATTCGGCGCCTACCGCGACATTGCGAATATCGGGCTCGCCGACAGGCGCGGCAGGCTGCGGCGGCGACCGCTGTGGCGCGGGGCCGGGGTCGGCGGGTGCGGGAGCGGCCGGCTGCGCCGGGGACGGTACGGGGATGCGATTGGTGGCGAGGTCTTCGGCGACCGCGGTGAACCATTTCAGCACCAGGTCGGCGGCGGGCCGGCCGTCCGCCGTATAGCCGGCGTGGAAGTAGTCGCCGTGTTTGCGGACCGTATCCGCGTAGCGCAGCCACAGCCCGGGGTCGAGGAGTTCGGCGTTCTCGGCACTCAATTGGCCGAGTGCGTTGAACGACTTGCTGATCAGGTTGAACACGGTGCGCCGCGGCAGCGGGCGGCGGGCGGCGGCGACGACCGCGTCGGTGGCCCGTTCGATACCGGTCAGCGGGTCGGGCGCGGTGGCGATACCGGCGACCTCGGCGGGCTCGAGGGCGATTCCGATGATGGCCAGCAGGGTGTTGAGCGCACTGGTACCCAGTTTCAGCAACGCTTCACGGGCCTGCGGTTCGCTGCCCGAGCGCGGGTCGGCGGCTTCGGCGAGTCGGACGCCGAGCGGTTTCTCCGGTGTCAGCGACAGTGTGCCCAAAGAGTATCCGCGCAGATCGTGGGTGACGACCGCGGTCGCGGTGCGCGAGAGCGTCGAGGAGAAACCGTCGCCGATCGATGCCAGCGCCGCCACCGGGTCCGACGGGAGCAATTCCGCCTGGCCGAGGATGTTGACCACCATATGCAGCAGCGGGGCGTCGGTGGGGGCGTCGCAGGCGAGGTCACCGGGCAGGCACAGCGAGGCGACGCGGCCGGTGAGTTCCCCGAAGTCCGGTGCGATATCACGCAGTGGCCCGATACCGCCGCCCGGCGCGGGATGCCGCGGAAACTCCTGCAGCACCGCCAATCCCGCACCCGTGGTACCGGGTGCCGGTGCCGGACGCCCGGCGTGCGGCAGTCCGGGGAACACCGCCGCCCCGGGGGCACGGGTGGGGTCGGCCAGCAGTGCCACGGCCGCGATCCGGTCGGCCGGCACCGCACCCCCGCCGGTGCCCACCTCGCGCGCGAACATCGAAACGACATGCGCGCCCTGCGAGTAACCGACCAATCCCAGCTGAGAGTTCGGACAGCGCTGGGCGACCTCGGCGGCCATATCGCGCAACCGTTCCAGACCTTCACCCGCCGAGACGGAATACGGTGCCGTGGTGGCACCGGGTAGTGCACCGCCGAAACCGGCCAGGTAGGGAACATAGGCGCGGCCCACGGCCGGCCCGCTCAGCATTTCGGTCAGCGGACCCAGCACCAGCGACAGCAGACCGGCGTCCGCGGCCACCGGGGAATCCGGGGTGGACTCGCCGGTCCCCTGCACACCGAGAACGAAGAGGCCGGGGCAGCCCCCGGCCTCCGCCAACGCCACTTCGACGCCGTCCTGGGCACGGGCGGCCGCGGGTGGTCCGATCGAGGGTGCGGCGACCGATAGGGTCGCCGCGCCGGCGACAGCGCAGACCACTCGCTCGAACACCGTGCGGGCGCGGCTCATTCAGACCTCCGACCTGATCAGAACGGCGCGGCCCCGGGCAGTGCCGCGCGGCAATCGACCTCGCGCGGACCCGCTAGGGAACGAGTAGCGCGATCACGAGATCCAGCACCGTGCCGACGAGCTGTCCGACAACACTCAGAAGCAACTGAACTCCTCACAGCGAACGCAGATGCGCCGGAACGTGTCCGAGATGCCCGGCACGGAAGGGTGGCTACATCGGAAGGCCCGCTCCGGCCGTCACCGCACAGCGATGGGCCGGAGCGGGCACCCCACAACGAATTCGCCCGCACGGAAATGCGCGTCAGGTGCAGTGTTCACGAGCACCTCCGCCGGCGGGGCGCCCACTCAGAAGAGGACGCCGCCGAGGCCACCGACAACAGCGGCGAGGTTCGTGACGACGCTACCGACGAGTTCCAGCAGACCACCGAGCAGTCCCATTTCAATCCTCGTTTCTCTGGTTTCGTTGTCCGCCCGGGCGGGCGCCCGGACTCTCAGGGTTGCGCTCTCACCCAAGCCCCCGACAGCCGATGGACGAGACCGAACATAGCGCCCTAGCAGCAGTTATGGCTTGTAGCTATGAGACATACCATCTAATATTCGACGCCGTTTCGCAAATGGATGGGCAGCATCTGTAACGAATTTCGCACTCCGAGCGATCGGCCCGCCCCTGCCGGGCACAAAGAGCAGGTCCTGGGCCGTCTCGGATCCGACGCCGTAGGGTCGCGGTACGGGCAATTCGTCCAGACCAGGAGTGGCGTGATGAAGATTCGATTCGGCGTCGGTACCGGCTCCGGCAGCGATCCGGAGGACCTGCCGGAGCTCGTGGATCGGCTGGAGGCCGAAGGGATCGATTCCCTGTGGTTCTCCGAATTGATCTACGCACCGGCCGTGGACCCCACCGTCGGGATGGCGTTCGCGCTGTCGCGCACCGATCATCTGAAGGTCGGGACCTCGGTGGCCATCCTGCCCGGACGCCACCCCGTTCTGGTCGCCGAACAGCTCACCTCGCTGGCGGCGCTCGCGCCCGAACGGGTGCTGCCGGTATTCGGCTTGCAGCCGGCCACCCCGCAGGAACGCGATCTGTTCCCGGTGGCCGGGCGGCGCGGCGACGTCTTCGACGAATCCCTGCGGCTACTGCGCGCGGTACTGCGGGAAGACGATGTCGACTTCGACGGCGACTACTTCACCGTGCGGGCGGCACGGGTGGGCAGACGCCCGGCCCGCCCCCTGGACATCTGGCTCGGTGGGCGCGCACCCGCCGCGTTCCGGCGCATCGGCCGGTACGGCGACGGCTGGCTGGGCAGTTTCCTCACCCCCGCCGAGGCGGCCGCCGGGGTGGCGGCGATCAACACCGAGGCCGCCGCGGCCGGGCGGGAGATCGAAGCCGACCATTTCGGGATCACATTGCTGCTGGCACCGGACGGTATCCCGGCCGACCTGGCGGCGGGGATCGCGCACCAACGTCCCGGAACCGACCCGGCCGACCTGGTCGCGGGCAGCTGGCCGGACCTGCACCGGCTGATCGACGGCTACCTCGACGCCGGGCTGAGCAAGTTCGTGGTGGTCCCGGCGGCCGGCAAACCGCTCGACGGCTTCCTGGATCGTTTCGTCACCGAACTCCTGCCACGCCAGAACTGAGATCGAGGCCCGGGCGCGAGCCGACTCGTCCGACGCCGAGCAGCGATCGCCGGTCGGCAGCCGCGGCCGGGCCCGTACCCCGCGGCCGTCACGCGGCCGCGACCAGCGCGGCGGCGGCGACCACCTCCGAAACGTGCTGCCACCCTCCGCTGCGGCCACAGCCGGACGGCCACCGTCCCGACATGCTTCGCACAGCCGCGAACACAGGTCGAGGCGGAATCGCTGCCACCGCTCAACCCGACGCCGCGACCCGTTCCTCACGGCCGCCCCCGGCACCCGCGAGCCGATCGGGAACGCCCACGGTCAACGTGCGGTCATGAGCGGCACCCTCGACCGCCTCCGCGTAGGCACCCGCGACCTCCGACAACAGATATGGCATCGCGACGCCCTCGCCGATCCGGCACGCGGCCATATCGATCCTTATCGCCCCAACGGCGAACGGGATCTACTCAGGGACAACCGCCACTACGAGGTCGTGCCCCTGACCTTCCCGAGAGACGGCGCCGCGGTCTTCGTCGAACAGCGCGGGTGGGCGGATTGCTATGTCGTCGGCGCGCTGAACGCGCGTGCTGTCAATATCGTCCCGCCCGAGCGGCCGAACGATATCCCGGCGAATCTCGAGGAGTTCGACCTCAACCCCAAGCACGTCTGGGCGCCGGTCACCCTGGACCCCGGCGGAGCCCTCGAGATGCGTAATCCGGTGATCGCCAGAGGCGACTCCGAAGGCCTGCGGCTGGAAGACCTGCACAAGATGAACGCCGGCCTGCACTGGGTGGACGACGAGGTCTAGCAGCAGAGACCGGCCGGCTCAGGGGATGAGGATGGTCTTACCGAGCGCGGTACGGGCCTCGAAGGCGCGGTGGGCCGCCGCGGCTTCCGCCAAGGGCAGGACCGTGCCGATCACCGGATCGAGTTCGCCACGCACGACCAGCTCCTCGGCTCTCCGGACCAGTTCCGGCCAGCGCTGCGGACGGTAGCCGAGACTGAACGGGATGAGCGCGGCGCCGACCCGGAGGAGCTGATCCGAACCGATCTCCACCGGATTGCCACTGGCCGAACCGAAGACGACCATCCGGGCGCCCGGCACGGTGAGCAGACCGTAGGCCTCGCGCGCGGTCTGCCCGCCGACGGTTTCCAGCACCACCGATACCGGCCCCACCTCCTCGGTCCAGCCGGGTCGTGAGTAGTCCACAGTTGTGTCGGCGCCCAGGTCGGCGGCCAGACGCCGTTTTGCTTCCGCGCTCGCGCCGGCCACGACCCGGGCACCGGCCCTTTTGGCCAACTGCACCAGCAGGGTTCCGATGCCGCCACCGGCCGCCTCCACCAGGACTGTGTCATCGGGTCCGATCCCGGCGGTTTCGAACACCCCCACGGCCGTCGCACCCTGCCCGAGCAGCGCGAGCGCGCGATGCTCGCCGAGCCGGTCGTCGAGCGGCGTGGCATCCGCCGCGGGTACGACCACCAATTCGGCATAACTTCCGGCGGCGACCTTCCCGACCACCCGCTCGCCGATCCGATGTGCCGCGACACCGGGACCGACGGCGACCACCGTGCCGGCCACTTCGATCCCCGGGATATGCGGCAACGGCGAGCCGAGCGGGTCGGGTACCACCCCGGCCCGGACCTGCACTTCGAAGTAGTTGACGCCGGTGGCCGCGGCGCGGACCAAGAGTTCGCCAGCCCCCGGCACTGGGTCCTCGACCTCTTCGACGCGCAGTACCTCCGGCGCTCCGTATTCGTGATACCGAACCGCGCGCATAGCACACCACCTCTCCATGCGGACTATCAGTCCGCTTACCTATCCGGTATCATACGGACCAATAGTCCGCTTTTGTCAACACGAGGAGTCCCGGTGCGTGCCGATGCCGAACGCAATCGCGCCGCGATCCTGGCCGCCGCCGGGCGGCTGATCTGCGACGAAAGACGCGACAACGTCTCCATGGACGACATCGCGGCGGCCACCGGAGTCGGCAAGGGCACGCTGTTCCGCAGGTTCACCGACCGTGACGGACTGGTCCGCGCACTGGTCGAGGAGCGCACCGGCCGGGGCTGGGACACCGTGCGCGCCCTCGCGGCGGATACGGCAGTGCCCGTGCGCGATCGGATCGCGGCGGTCGTCGCCGCGGTGTTCGACCTCACCGCGATCGAGCTCACCCCGCTGATGCGCGCCCTGCCCGACGTCTGTGAATCCGACACCTGGGCGCCCTGGCGCACCCTGCTGGCCGATCTGATCGCGCAGGTCGCTCCCGATGCCGACACCGAATTCCTGGCGTCGGCGATCTTCGCGAGCATGCGTCCGGAGATCACCGATGTGATCGGCGCCCGCCGCCACCGCGCCGGCGTGCTGGATCTGACCGCGCGCATGCTGGCCACAGGGGTTCCGTCCGGAGCGACATTCGGCCGGTGACATGCGCGAATTCGTACCGGCCGGCGGCAATCCCGTCCGGTACAGAACGGACGGTGCTCATACCCGTTCACCGGACCGGCGACCGCGTCCGTTCCAAGCTACTTTGGTGCTGTGAGCGCTTGGGGAGAAATCGTTGTCGGCCTGGTGATCCTGGTCGGTCTCATCGGCATCGTGGTGCCGATTCTGCCGGGGGTGATCCTGATCTTCGGGGCGATCGCCGTCTGGGCCTTCGTCACCGGCGGGACCACCGCGTGGGCGGTACTGGCGATCAGCACCGTCCTGCTGGTCATCTCCGGAGTCGTGAAGTACACCTGGCCGGGTCGCAAGCTGAAAGAAGCGGGAGTGCCGAACCGGACGCTGCTGCTGGGCGGCCTCGCCGGGATCGCCGGGTTCTTCGTGATCCCGGTGGTCGGCTTGTTCGTGGGTTTCGTGGTCGGCGTATATGTCTCGGAGCTGCAGCGACTCCCCGATAACCGGCAGGCCTGGGTGTCCAGCAAACACGCGATCAAGGGTGTCGGGCTCTCGATTCTGGTGGAATTGCTGGGCGCGCTACTGGCGAGCGGGGTGTGGGTGATCGGCGCGATCGCCGCCTGAGCCGCCGACCCCGAAGGGACCGAGTCAGCTCGGGCCGGAACGCTTTTCGATGATGGGCAGCGGCCGTGTCGTCCCGTCGTGAGCCGACGGTCGGTCCTGGCGCGGCGGCACGAACAACGGCAGGGTGGGGGTGGGGTCCTCGGTGGTGCGGTCGATCGCGGGCAGTCCGTAGAACGCGCGGGCATTGTCCTCCAGCACCGCGTTCATATCGGTGCCGACCACATCGCAGATCAGCTCCACATCCGATTCGCGGAACGGCCGGCCCGCGCGGGTGCCGGGCAGATCGCTGCCGAACATCAGCGCCGCCGGATCGACCGCGTGGATCCGGCGCAACGCCGTCGCGACATCCATGTCGACCCGTCCGAAACCGGTTGCCTTCACCCGCGCACCCCGGTCGACCAGGTCCAGCAGGTACGACAGACCCTCCGCCGACATCCCGAGATGGTCGATGGACACCTTCGGCAGTTTCAGGATCACCGGTTGCAGCGAGGCCAGCATCTGGCCGTCGACGTAGATCTCCACATGCCAGCCCGCCAATTCGTAGGCCCGCAACGCCTGCCGGGTCATACTCGCGATATCGGCGGCCGCGCGTTTGAGATTGAACCGGACCGCGCGCACGCCGGCCTCGTGCAGGTCGAGGATCTCGGAGTCGGAGGCATCGAGATCCAGACGGGTCACGCCGACCCAACCGGGTCCGAGTTCGGCCAGGGCAGCGCGCAGATAGCTCTGGTCGTTGCTCTGGAACGAGGCGCTCACCACCGCACCACCGGAAGGCCGGAACCGGGACATCCGCCGCCGGTAGTCGGCGACGGTGTAGGGCTCCGGTAGGTAGCCTTCGTTCTCGATCAGCGGAAAACGCGGATCGATGATGTGTACATGGGCGTCGAACACTGCTACAGCATGCCTGATAGATCGGGGCGCCCGCTGCTCTCGACCATGGACCGGGAGCAGCGGACGGTGGATCAAACCTTGTGAGGTTCGCTCGCGCGCAACATATCTTCGCGCTCGACGACCTTGACCCGCTCGCGGCCCTCGGGCTCGCCCAGCGAGCGCTCGTGCGCGTCGAGCCGGTACCAGCCGGCCCAGGTGGTGAACGGGATACCCCGGCCCTCGAGGAACTCCAGCACGGCCTCGGGCTCCGGGTTCTCGGCCGGCACGAACTTCGTGCTGTCATCCACGAGGCAGGCGACCGTCTCGTTCGCGTCACCCTTGGTGTGGCCGATGAGCCCGACCGGACCGCGCTTGATCCAGCCGGTCACATAGGTGCCGGGCAGGTAGCGGGCGGCGCCGTCGGCATCCTCGTCGACCAGGACCCGGCCGGCCTCGTTCGGGATGACCCCGGCCTGATCGTCGAAGGGCAGCTCCGAGATGTTCTGGGACAGGTATCCGACGGCCCGGTAGACGGCCTGCACCTCCCATTCCTTGAAGGTGCCGGTGCCCTTCACATTGCCGGTGCCGTCGAGCTGGGTGCGTTCGGTGCGCAGGCCCACGACCCGGCCGTCCTCGCCGAGGATCTCGGCGGGGGACTCGAAGAAGTGCAGGAACAGCTTGTGCGGGCGATCACCCTGGTCGCGGATGGCCCACTGCTCCAGAGTGTTGGCCACCATATCGACCTGCTTGGAATGACGCCGGGCCGCTTCCGAACCCTCGTCGTAGTCGATGTCCTCCGGATCGACGATCACCTCGATCGTCGGGGAGTGGTCGAGTTCGCGCAGCTCCAGCGGGGTGAACTTGGCCTGCGCCGGGCCGCGGCGGCCGAACACGTGCACCTCGACGGCCTTGTTGTTCTTCAAGCCCGTGTACACGTTCGGCGGGATCTCGGTCGGCAGCAGTTCGTCACCGGTCTTGGCCAGCACCCGCGCCACATCGAGGGCGACATTGCCGACACCGAGCACCGCGACCTTCTCCGCGTCCAGCGGCCAGGTGCGCGGCACGTCCGGGTGCCCGTCGTACCAGGACACGAAGTCGGCCGCGCCGTAGGAACCGTCCAGGTCGATACCCGGGACGGGCAGCGCCCGGTCGGCGTTGGCACCGGTGGAGAAGATCACCGCGTCGTAGAAGCGACGCAGGTCCGACAGCGTGATATCGGTGCCGTAGTCGATATTGCCGAGCAGGCGCACCTGCTCCTTGTCCAGCACCTTGTGCAGGGCGGTGACAATGCCCTTGATCCGCGGATGGTCCGGCGCCACGCCGTAGCGGATCAGTCCGAACGGGGCGGGCATCCGCTCGAACAGATCGATCGAGACGTCCACATCGGATTTCATCAACGCGTCGGCGGCATAGATACCGGCCGGCCCGGCCCCGACGATCGCGATCCGAAGCGGGCGGTTCGCTTCCTTCTGCTCGGTCATCTGTTACGCGCACCCTTATCGGTCGAAAGAATCACTGGCGTTGTTGTTAGCTTAGGCTAACTTGACGCGCGGCTCGTATGCACCTACATCGCGCCGTCCGTGGGTGGCTGTTCACCGTTCGTCGTCCCACGTCTCCGCGGGTAGCGCTGTGCTGCGGTACCCGCCGCACCCGCGATTCTATCGGGGTGCGGGCACGGTGCGATCCGGGGACCAGGGATGATCGTCGGTATGAGCGATTCCGGAGCGGCCGACGAGCAGCGGGCCACCGAAGCGGGCGACGACGAGCGACCGCGCTCGATCACCCCTTTCGTCGTGGCCGCGGTGGTGGCGGCCCTGGTCCTGGCGGGTGTACTCATCGCCGGCCTGGTGGCGCCCGCTGAGAAAAATGTCACAGATTCCGACCGGATCGCGGGCGCGGTCCGGGAGTTCGCCGAAGTGAGCAACCGCTACGGGACCGAACCGCCCCGCCAGGCGGTCTGCCCCGGTTTCGTACCCGCCCGCTCCCCGCTGGCCGGACAGCTGAAACCCGGCGAAACCGGAAAAGATATCGAGATCACGAGATTCGGCCCCGTCCACATCACCGGCGATACCGCGAACATCGAAGTGACCAGCCGGGTCGAAGGCGCGGAGCGGACCGCGACCTGGTGGCTGTTCCAGTCCGACGGCGACTGGCTGGTGTGCAACCAGCCGGCCGGCTGAGCCCGCCGAAGACGTCAACCGATGTTTGACACGGCCGACCTCGCCGGGCAATCTTTTCGGCTAGGTCATGAGTGCCAGTGCCAAGCCCCGGCTCGCTGGTCGGCAACCCTCCTCCGCGGTGGGGTGCTCCGGGTGACGACCTGGCGCGCATCGATCGGATGCGGCAAGTGCGGATTCGCAGGAGGTGCCACATATGAGTTACGCAGGGGATATCGGCCCGGAGCAGGCATGGGACCTGCTGACCGAAAACCCGGACGCAGTCCTGGTGGACGTGCGGACCGAAGCCGAATGGAAGTTCGTCGGAGTACCCGACACCAGCTCCATCGCCAAACCGACGCTGCTGGTGGAGTGGGTCGACGGCACCGGCACCCGCAATGCCGAATTCCTGGACCAGCTGCGTAGCGCACTGTCCGACCGCCCCGCGGACGCGCCCGTGCTCTTCCTGTGTCGCTCCGGCCAGCGTTCGGCGCATGCGGCCGACGCCGCGACCGCCGCGGGTATCGCACCCTCCTACAACATCAGCGACGGCTTCGAGGGCCCGCTCGACGAACTCGGGCACCGCGGTGGCTCCGGCTGGCGGGCCCACGGATTACCCTGGCGGCAGTCGTGATCGGCGGCGGTTCGTTCGAACGGCCGTTACCCGAAGGAGTCGGTCCGGCGACACTGGGAGTGCGCGGCGGCCTGAGCCGCTCGGGGTTCGACGAAACCTCCGAGGCCCTGTACCTGAACTCCGGGTTCGTCTACGCCAGCGCCGAAGCGGCCGAGGCCGCGTTCACCGGGGACAACCCGCACTACGTGTACTCCCGCTACGGCAACCCGACGGTGACCACCTTCCAGGAGCGGATGCGCCTGCTCGACGGCGCCGAAGCCTGTTTCGCGACCGCCAGCGGTATGGCCGCCGTTTTCGTCGCCCTCGGCGCGCTGCTGAAGGCAGGCGACCGGCTGGTGGCCGCGCGCAGCCTGTTCGGCTCCTGTTTCGTGGTGTGCAACGAGATCCTGCCCCGCTGGGGTGTCGAGACCGTGTTCGTCGACGGCGAAGATCTCGACCAGTGGGAAGCGGCGCTGTCCGTACCCACCACCGCGGTGTTCTTCGAGACTCCGGCCAACCCGATGCAGACCCTGGTCGACGTGCGCAAGGTCTGCGAACTCGCGCACGCCGCGGGCGCGCAGGTGGTCCTGGACAATGTGTTCGCCACCCCGCTGCTGCAGCGTGGTTTCGAACTCGGCGCCGACGTGGTGGTCTACTCGGGCACCAAACACATCGACGGTCAGGGCCGGGTACTGGGCGGCGCGATCCTCGGTACCTCCGAGTACATCGAAGGCCCGGTCAAGACGCTCATGCGCCACACCGGCCCGGCCCTGAGCCCGTTCAACGCCTGGACGCTGCTCAAAGGTCTGGAAACCATGCCGCTGCGGGTCCGCCAGTCCACCGATTCGGCGCTGCGGATCGCGCGCTACCTCGACGAGCATCCGGCCGTGAGCTGGGTCCGGTACCCGTTCCTGGAATCGCACCCGCAGTACGCGCTGGCGGCCGCGCAGATGCGCGGCGGCGGCACCGTGGTGACCTTCGAACTCGCGTCCGCCGCGGACCTCGCGAAGAAGCGGGCCTTCGAGGTGCTGAACCGGCTACGGATCATCGATATCTCCAACAACCTGGGCGACGCGAAAAGCCTCATCACCCACCCGGCGACCACCACCCACCGGGCCATGGGCCCGGAGGGCCGCGCGAGCATCGGACTCTCGGACGGGGTCGTCCGGGTCTCGATCGGCCTGGAGGACATCGAAGACCTCCTCGGCGACCTGGACCACGCGTTGAGCTGACCGCCGTGTGACACCGAAGGCGGCGCGCCGAGAACGCTTCAGATCGGCGGAGTCGACACTTCGGTGAACGGGGTGCGGACCCGCCCGACCAGGTCGGCGACCGAGCTCAGCACAGTGGTCGGCCGGTACGGATACTGCTCGACCGATACCTTCGTCGAGATACCGGAGGTCACCAGGATGGTGCGCATACCGGCTTCCATCCCGGAGATCACATCGGTGTCCATCCGGTCGCCGACCATCACACTGGTCTGGGAGTGGGCACCGATGCGGCGCAGCGCCGAGCGCATCATCAGCGGATTCGGTTTGCCGATGTAGTAGGGGTCGCGGCCGGTGGCCCGGGTGATCAGGGCCGCCACCGAACCGGTCGCGGGCAGTACGCCGTCCCGGGAGGGGCCGGTCGGGTCGGGGTTGGTGGCGATGAACCGCGCCCCGCGCTCGACCAGCCGGATGGCCGTGGTGATCGCCTCGAACGAGTAGGTGCGGGTCTCGCCCAGCACCACGTAGTCGGGGTTTATCTCGGTCAGCACGTAGCCGATCTCGTGCAGTGCGGTCGTGAGTCCGGACTCGCCCACCACATAGGCGGTGCCGCCGGGTCGCTGCTCGTTGAGGAAACTGGCGGTGGCCAGCGCCGAGGTCCAGATCGAATGTTCCGGGATCTCCAGCCCGGTCTGGCGTAATCGGGCCTGGAGGTCGCGGGGTGTGCGGATCGAGTTGTTCGTCAGGACCAGGAACGGGATCTCCTCGGCCCGTAATTCGGCGAGGAACTCGTCGGCGCCGGGCACCATATGGTCCTCGCGCACCAGCACCCCGTCCATATCGGTGAGGTAGGACAAAATCCGGTCATCTGGGCTCACCCCGTCGATTCTGCCCTTGGTGGCGCGTGGGCCGGATATGCCGCGCCCGGGGCGGGGAACACGCGACGGAAACGCGCCCGCCGGTGACGCCCGCACCCGCATACCGAAGCGCCCGTCCGAGGCGGGTCCAGGCGCGCTCCCGCCTTCGCCCCGGCCGTCCGTGGGTTGCGGGTGGGCTCGGCCCAACTGCGCCTATTAATGTCGAATCCGGGCCGGAGACGGTCCGACCACAACGCGACAGGAGTGGGCGCACATGGGTGAACTGAAGCTCGGATACAAAGCATCGGCGGAACAATTCGGACCCCGGGAACTGGTAGAGCTGGCGGTACTGGTCGAGGAACACGGCCTCGACAGCGCCACGGTCAGCGATCATTTCCAGCCGTGGCGGCACAAGGGCGGCCACGCGCCGTTCTCCCTGGCCTGGCTGGCCGCGGCGGGTGAGCGCACCGAGCGGATCCTGCTCGGTACCTCGGTGCTCACCCCCACCTTCCGGTACAACCCCGCCGTGATCGCGCAGGCGTTCGCGACGCTGGGCTGCCTGTACCCGGGCCGGGTGATGCTGGGTGTGGGCACCGGTGAGGCGCTCAACGAGATCGCCACCGGCTACTCCGGGGAATGGCCGGAGTTCAAGGAGCGCTTCGCGCGGTTGCGCGAAGCGGTGGACCTGATGCGCGCCCTGTGGACCGGCGCCCGCACCGATTTCGACGGCACCTATTACAAGACGGTCGGCGCCTCCATCTACGACGTCCCCGAAGGCGGGATCCCGGTCTATATCGCCGCCGGCGGCCCGGTGGTGGCCCGGTACGCGGGCCGCGCCGGCGACGGGTTCATCTGCACCTCCGGTAAAGGCATGGAGCTGTACACGGAGAAGCTGATGCCGGCGGTGGCCGAAGGCGCGGCGAAGGTGGACCGCGAGGTCGGCACGATCGACCGGATGATCGAAATCAAGATCTCCTACGACACCGACCCCGAACTCGCGCTGGAGAACACCCGCTTCTGGGCGCCGCTGTCGCTGACCCCCGAACAGAAGCACAGCATTCACGACCCGATCGAAATGGAAGAAGCGGCCGACGCACTGCCGATCGAGCAGATCGCCAAACGCTGGATCGTCGCCAGCGACCCGGACCAGGCGGTCGAATTGGTCAAGCCCTACGTCGACGCCGGACTGAACCATCTGGTCTTCCACGCACCCGGACACGATCAGAAGCGCTTCCTGGACCTGTTCCAGCGCGACCTGGCCCCGCGGCTGCGCGAATTGGGGTAGGTCGGGTACCCCGGGTGAGTTCCACCCTGAGCCACTATGGCCGGCTCCGCGGCCCGCGGCCGGATGTCGTACCACGGGTGCCCGGATGATCGATCGGTGTCGAAGTATGTTGTCCCGGAACAGGAAGGATTCCGAAGCCTCACGATACTCCCACAATGGGATGTTCGGTGCCGTGGCCCGTCGGCGGTGGAATCAACGCTGATGCCGCCGGCCTGGGTGGGCAGGCCGAGGGCGGTGGCCTGTTATTGGTGGCGCGTTGCGCGGCCTGCGCCAACGTTGTCGTGCCAGGTCCAGACGGAAGGGGGGCGCTGCCCCGGTCCGGACGCTCAGGCGGGTCGGACCGTGAGATCACGCAGTGCGGCTTGGTACCGGTATTCGGCCCTGTGACACATGGCGCGCCCGGCGCCGCGACGACCGGGCCCGCGTGCGCCACGACGCTGACACCTGCCCACATCGCAGCGGCCGCCAATAACATTGTGACCGCACGGTCCATCGTCATCACAGCCAGGCCGGTTCGCTGTAGGCCGCGATCGAGTTGTCTGCCGTGGCCGTGGATATCGCCGCAATCGCGTACGAGCGCACACTGACCGGCCCCGCACAGGCATCCACCTTGATTTGTACCTGTTCGACGTTGATGGAGCCATGAGCTCCGGTCAGTGGTTTCGTCCCGAAGGGCAGGCTGGTGATCGTTCCCGGTTTCGGGTTCACCGAGACCGAGGGCATCATCAGCGCGCTACCGCCGACATTGATCCCCGGGGCCGGCGCCACCGTAACCCCGATATTCGGGCCGACCAACGCCGATATGCCGACGGACATTCCGTTCGACACATCGATCTGGCAGCCCACCTGGTATCCGAGGGTCAGGCTGCCCGAGCCGACCGCCTGTCGCCCGGACCCGGAGATATCGGCGATCGCGGTGAGGCTCACAAAACCCTCTCGAGTGAACGGCGTCGCCGCCAGGTTCGGAACTCGGTCGAGATTTGCCTCGGTCATGGCCACCCGTAGGCGCCAGCCGTCTTCCGTTGTGGTTTCTCGTGACGTATCCGGTATCGGTGCTGCGTAGGCGATACCAGCAAGGCACACACTCAGAAGGGCGGCGGTCGCCGAACTGATCGGAACTGTAAACGAACGCATTATCGGCGGCCTCCGGACGTTATGCTGATGTGCTTCCGCGGAGAACGCCACCCTGGTCTGCACATGAAGCACCAGTTCTGTGTGCGCAGTGCTCGATCGCGGTGGGCGAAATCGGTGAAACTGTCGCCGTTCACGGGGATCCTTCGATCGGAGTCGTTTGTGGTTCCACCGGAAAGTCACGGATCAACTCACCGACAGCACCACCACTCAGGTTATTTCCGGTAATCCAGGTCGGACAGTAGGGAATCCCCTACATCGGATGACGTACTCGATCGAGTCGTGGCGGAGTGCCCTGTCGCAGTCCGTCCGGCTGGACAGTCGTGGCGCATTCGCCGGTGGTCCGATGCGTTCGGTTCCGGCAGGGTGCGGCCGGTTCGGTCCGTGAAGAGACGCCGAGTTCGGTGGACTGGCGGGTGCGATGGGCTTGCGCTGTGCTTCGTTCACATACAGCTCTTCGGAAATCTGCCGGTTCGTATGCCCCAGCGGTTGGTTGTAGGGAATTCCCTACTGTCGATCCCTACGGGCAGTGGACACACTTGGACCTCTAGCCCATTCGGCAATATCGAATTCGATATCAGAACGCAGGTGAGAAGTGTTCCCTCACGACCCCGGCATCGCCGATGCCGTTATGGATGACCGGCGGAATCCACAATCGCGCGTATGGAGCGAAAGATCGCGGCTGTCACAGGTGTCGCAGCGATGACCGGTGCGCAGCATACCCAGGGCCGGCATTCGGCCGATCTCGGTGAACACCGCCCGCGACAAATCCTGGGGACCTGTTACCCGGAGTCCACCGAGGAGGTTCGGCAGACAGTCGTCTCGGCGGCGCGGACGGGTATCCCGGTTTTCCCGCTGAGCACGGGCCGTAACTGGGGCATGGGGTCAAGGTCGCCGGTATACGACGACTGTTCGGTCCTGGACGCCAGCCGGATGACTGCGGTCCGGACACTGGATCTGGATATCGGCTACGCCGTGGTCGAACCAGGTGTGACCCAGCGACAACTTACTCAACTTCTCGACGGCACACCATGGATGCTGAACGTGACCGCGGGCTGCGCCGATGCGAGCATCGTCGGAAATACGCTCGAGCGCGGCGACGGTACGATCCGGCCCCGGATCGACGATCTCCTCGGACTCGAAGTAGTGCTCGGTACCGGCCGGGTGATGACCACCGGTGGCCTGGACCGCAACGGCCGACGCCCGGGAGCTGTGGCGGGTCCCGATCTGACCCGCGCCTTCGTACAGAGCAACCTCGGTGTGATCACCGCCATGGCGATCAGCCTCGTACCGCGCCCGCAGACAACCATTTTGGTGCACGCCACCTTCACCAAGTCGTCCCTCCTCGAGGTGGCGGATGCGATGATCCGCGTCGGCCGATCGCGCAACGCGAGCGACGGAATGCTGCGTTTGAAGGACCTCTTCGTGGTACCCGAAGCCGGCCGCGCCGCGATCCCTGCTACCGCCGACGTAGATGCTGTGACCGTCCAGGTGCCTCTGCTCGGCTCTCGTGCGGCCGTCGAGCACACCGAGACGATCATCCGCGAAACCTTCTCCCGCGTCCACGGCCTGCTGTCCTATCGGTCGCTGGATACCGCGGAGACGGCCACAGACGACCCGCTCTATACCCGCACTCTGTTCGCGTGCGGCATTCCGTCCTGTACGAACGTCCTGGACGGACTGGGCGTCACCTCCTGTTCACAGGTAGACCGATCACGGATCGGACGGTTGATGTTTCTGCCCGTGGTGCCGTTCCGCGGGACCGATCTGGGTAAGGCGATCGAACTGTTCGAAGTCGAGGCCGAGCGGTACGGCACCGCGGGCATGCTCGAGTTCAACGTGATTTCGCAGCACTCCACCAATATGGTTACCCAAATCCCTTTTTTGCGGGATCCGAGTGGTATCGAGCGGGCACACGAACTGCGCCGGGCGGCGCGTCGCTCGTTCTTGCGCGCGGGATTTCTGCCGTACCGCTCCGATATCGATCACGAGCCATGGGAGCTGTCGGATCGTTCAGCAGACTACGACGACGAGCCCTTACGCATGCTCAAACGACTGTACGACCCTGCCGCGATCATCGCCCCCGGTCGATTCCTGGTGTCGGATCGATGAGTACGGCCCGAATCTCGACAGCCCCCACAACCCCGGTGCTGGATTGCGTTATCCTCGGCGCCGGAGTCGGCGGTGCGCTCCTGGCTTTGCTGCTGGGCCGCAGCGGGCGGCGCGTGCTGTTGATCGAACCCGGTGCCGGGATGCCCCGACGCGGTGCCGATATACTCAAGCCGCGTGGCATCCGGATTCTCGACGAACACGGCCTGCTCGATCGATTGATGCTCCGGGATGCGTTGAAGCGCGATGTCATCGACTTCTATCACGATGGATCTTTGCTGCTCTCATACAATTTCGCCGAGCACACCGATATCGGCTACTTTCTGACCGTGCCGTACGCCGAGACGCTAAGTACGATTCTCTCGGCATGTGGCAAACTGTCGAATATCGATATCCGTTTCGGCAGGCGGCTGGTCGATATTCACACCGCAGATTCTCGGGTCACCGGGGCAACGCTGGATGACGGTACGTCGGTGCGGGCACATATGTTCGTCGATTCCGGCGGATCCCCCTCGCCCCTCAGCGACTTCGTCGCCGCGACTCGCCATATGAGCCGGCACGATCACGTCCTATGGATGGCAACGGTCCCGGTCACGCCCAGTGTCCTCGCACGTAACCGGCTCTATTTCGACTCCAGCGGCTGGTTCGCCTACTTCTACCCGGTGGACACCGAACTGGCCAGGGTTTTCGTCGGCCTCCCGGAGGCTTTGGATGTGCCGGTGTTCCACGATTACCGCATCGACCTGAACACGCGGCTGGCCGGCTTCGTCACCCACAGTCCGGACGTGCTCGCGCAGCTCGACCCGCGCCGGTTCTCCCGCGCACCGGTATCCGTCTATCACAGCACGCCCTATCACCGCGGCAACGTGATCCTGCTCGGTAGCGCCGTGTTCTCGCCACATCCGATGACCGGCCAGGGCATGAGCTACACCATGGAAGACGCGACGGTGCTGGCCGAGATCCTCACCGAGTCGCGCGATGGCTACAGCTCGGAGCAGTTGATCCGGCAGCGCTACCAGCTTCGGAGTGCAACGCACTCCGAGCTGATCGCTTATGGCGATGCCCTCGCCGGCTCCTACTGCGATCGTGACGCCTACCTCCGGGCGCACCGCCCCGCCCTCCATGGTGGTGACCGTTGATGTCGTGGAGCCCGATACCTGTGGGGAGAAGGAACGTCCGATGACCGGACACAACCCCTGGCTCGCGCACTCGGCGCTGGTTGTCGGCTTCTTCATGGTTCTGGTGGATATGACGATCGTCGCGGTCGCCAATCCGGCCATCATGCGCAGCCTGGGCGCGGATATCCCGAACATGCTGTGGGTGACCAGTGCCTACCTACTGACCTATTCCGCGCCGCAGCTGATCACCGGACGGCTCGGTGACCGTTTCGGGCCCAAGAATATCTACCTGCTCGGCCTGACGGTGTTCACCGCCGCCTCGCTGTGGTGCGGGCTGGCCGGGACCATCGGAATGCTCATCGCGGCCCGCTCCATTCAAGGATTGGGGGCGGCACTGCTGATGCCGCAGACGATGGCGGTGATCACCCGCATGTTCCCGCCCGAGCGCCGTGGGGCGGCCATGGGCGTGTGGGGAGGGTGCGCGGGCCTGGCTACGCTGATCGGCCCACTGCTGGGCGGCGTGCTCGTGGACAGCCTGGGCTGGGAATGGATCTTCTTCGTCAATGTCCCGGTCGGTATCGCGGCGCTGGCGCTGGCCGCGCGACTGGTTCCGGCCCTACCCACCAGATCGCGTACCTTCGACATCCCCGGTGCGGTTCTGAGCTCTATCGGTATGTTCGCCCTGATTTTCGGAATCCAGGAGGGCTATCACCAGGACTGGTCGGGGTGGATTCGGCTTTTGATCGGCGCGGGTGTCCTGCTGCTCGTGGCGTTCATCATGGTCGAGGCCCGTGGCGTCGACGAGCCGCTGCTCCCACTGGGTTTGTTCCGCAATCGCAATTTCGCCCTGTCCACTGTGGCCATCGCAGCCATGAATGCTGCGACAACCGCATTCCTTGTGTCGATCTACTTCTGTCTACAGTCGGTGTGGGAGATGTCGCCCACCGACTCCGCCCTGGCGATCGCTCCTATGGCGATCGTCACCGCGATCAGTGCACCGCTCATCGGCCGGCTCGCCGACCGGCTGCATCCCCGCATCGTTCCCACGTTCGGCTTCGGCCTCTTCGCGCTGTCGGTGGCATGGTTCGCGGTGCTGATGCAGAATCCGCAGGCCTCGACAGCCGCTCTCCTGATCGCCTCGGCAGTGGCCGGCGTGTCCAACTCCTGTATCTGGGCTCCGCTGGCGACCAATGCCACCCACCACCTGCCCACCCAGCAGGCGGGCGCGGGCGCGGGTATCTACAACACCACCCGGCAACTCGGCGGTGTCCTGGGTAGCGCCGCCATCAGCGCACTGGTCGCCGCTCGGATGAGTGCCCACGGCGTCGGCGACGTACCGATGGTCGAGCGGCTCGACACCGCCCCGATCCAGGACTCGGTGCGGCACGCGCTCGGTTCGGCGCTCGGCGAGTCCACCTGTCTGCCCATCGCAGTCCTGGTTGTCGGCACGGCCACCGCGGCATTGTTCACCCGGCATACCGGCCCGGCCCTCGCCGGGGAGTCGGCAAAAGCGGATGTTGGACGGCACCTCACCGAGCCGGACCCGACATCCGGCACACAGTGGAGGGGTCCCCGACCGGTATCGGTGCTGCTACGCAGCAGCGGGTGGGTTCGAGGACCCGATGAACACCGCTAGGCTCTGGCTATGGCCGAGGTTGCTGCGTCCAGTGTGTACATCGCGTCGCCGGAGGGCGATACCGGGAAGTCGACCGTGGCGCTCGGCGTACTGCAGATGCTGTGCGCGACCACCGCGCGGGTGGGGGTGTTCCGGCCGATCACCCGTTCGGCCACCGAACCGGATTACATTCTCGAGCTGCTGCTCGAGCACAGCACCGCCGATATCGAGTACCGGCAGGCGGTGGGTGTCGGCTACGAGCAGGTGCACGCCGACCCGGATGCCGCGATCTCCGAGATCGTCATGCGGTATCACGAGGTGGCCGCGGTCTGTGATGCCGTGGTCATCGTGGGCAGCGACTACACCGATGTGGCCAGCCCGAGCGAGCTGCGGTTCAATGCCCGGATCGCGGTGAATCTGGGGGCGCCGGTGCTGCTGGTGGTGCGGGGGGCGCGGCGGTCGGCCGAGGAGGTCGAGCAGCTGGTGGAGCTGTGCACCGCCGAGCTGAAGTCCGAGCACGCGCAGCTGGTGGCCGTTGTCGCCAACCGCTGCGCGCCCGGCGAGCTCGAGGTGGTCCGGGACGCGCTGGCGCCCTTCGGGGTGCCGTCGTGGAGCCTGCCCGAGGTGCCGCTGTTGATCTCGCCCACCATGGCCGAGCTGTGCGAGGCGCTGGACGGCGAGATGTACAGCGGCGACCCCGAACTGCTGGACCGGGAGGCACTGGGGGTAATGGTGGGCGGGATGACCGCGGAGCACATTCTGGAGCGTCTCTTCGACGGCGCGGTGGTGATCGCTCCCGGCGATCGCTCCGATGTGCTGCTCAGCGTGGTCAACGCCCACGAGGCCGAGAGTTTCCCCTCGCTGGCCGGGATCATCATGAACGGCGGGTTGCTCCCACATCCGGCGGTCGCCCGGCTGATCACCGGGCTCAAACCGCGATTACCCATCCTGACCACGGATCTGGGCACCTACGAGACCGCCGGAGTGGCGCATCGCACCCGCGGCCGGATGTCGGCGCACAACCCGCGCAAGGTGGATACGGCGCTGGCGCTCATGGAAACCCATGTGGACGCCGCGGATTTTCTGCGCCGGCTGGAGGTTCCACTGTCCAGCGTGGTGACCCCGCAGATGTTCGAATACCAGCTCATCGAACGTGCCCGGGCCGACCGTAAGACGATCGTGCTGCCCGAGGGCGACGACGACCGGGTACTGCGCGCGGCGGGCCGGGTGCTGCAGCGCAAGATCGCGGATCTGATCATCCTCGGTGACGAGACGGCGATCCGGGCCCGGGCCACGGAGCTGGGCGTCGATATCGCCGGCGCGCAGGTGCTCGACCCGCGGACCTCCGAACATCTCGACGATTTCGCCCGCGAGTACACCGAATTGCGCAAACACAAGGGGATGACCCTGGAGCGGGCGCGGGAGACCGTCACCGACATCTCCTATTTCGGCACCATGATGGTGCATCGGGGGATCGCCGACGGCATGGTGTCCGGGGCGGCGCACACCACCGCGCATACGATCCGGCCCTCGTTCGAGATCATCAAAACGGTGCCCGGGGTCTCGACGGTGTCGAGTGTGTTCCTCATGTGCCTGGCCGACCGGGTGCTGGCCTACGGTGACTGCGCGGTGGTCCCCGATCCGAGTTCCGAACAGCTCGCCGATATCGCCGTCTCCTCGGCCGCGACCGCGACCAGGTTCGGGATCGACGCCCGGGTGGCCATGCTCTCCTATTCGACCGGTGAATCCGGTAGCGGCGCGGATGTGGACAAGGTGCGGGTGGCGACGGGTCTGGTCCGGGAGCGGGCGCCCGAACTTCTCGTCGAGGGCCCCATCCAGTACGACGCGGCCATCGAACCCACCGTCGCCGATGCCAAACTTCCCGGCTCCGAGGTGGCCGGCCGGGCCACGGTTTTCATCTTTCCCGACCTCAATACCGGCAACAACACCTATAAGGCGGTGCAGCGCAGCGCGGGTGCGGTCGCGATCGGCCCGGTGCTGCAGGGGTTGCGCAAACCGGTGAACGACCTATCCCGCGGCGCACTGGTCACCGATATCGTGAACACGGTGGCCATCACCGCTATCCAGGCGCAGCAGCAGTGACGGCGCCGCGGTCCGGGGAGAAGGAGACGGCGGTGGGCGGCAATCTGGTGCTGGTGGTCAATTCCGGTTCGTCCTCGATCAAATATCAACTGGTCGCGCCGGAATCGGGCACCGTGGTGGCGGCCGGACTGGTGGAGCGGATCGGTGAGGACGGCGGGGCGATCGAGCACACCACCGACGGCCGGACCCTTACCGACCAGGTCACCATTGCCGACCACACGGCCGGCCTGCGGCTCGCGTTCGAGAAGTTCGCCGAAACGGGGCACGATCTGGCCGGGGCGGGCGTCACCGCGGTCGGGCACCGGGTCGTCCACGGCGGTGAGGTGTTCTACCGGCCCACGCTCGTCGACGACCGGGTGCTGGCCACCATCGACGAGTTGTCGGCGCTGGCGCCGCTGCACAATCCGGCGAACGTCCGCGGGATCGAGGCGGTACGCACCCTGCTGCCCGAGGTCCCGCAGGTCGCGGTGTTCGATACCGCGTTCTTCCACGGGTTGCCCGACGCCGCCAAGACCTACGCGATCGACGCGCAGGTCGCGGCCGCGCGCGGTATCCGCCGGTACGGCTTCCACGGCACCTCACATGAGTACGTATCGGGTTGTGTCGCCGAATTCCTGGGCCGGCCGGCCGAATCGCTGAAACAGATCGTGTTCCATCTCGGCAACGGCGCGTCCGTCTCGGCGCTGCGGGGCGGACGCCCGGTGGACACCAGCATGGGACTGACGCCGCTGGAGGGCCTGGTGATGGGGACGCGCCCCGGCGACCTGGATCCCGGCATCATCCTGCATCTCATGCGCACCGCGCAGCTGGACGTCAACGGTGTCGACCGCCTGCTCAACCGTCGCTCGGGCCTGCGGGGTATGGCGGGGGTGAATGATTTCCGGGAGTTGCGGCGGCTCATCGGCGACGGCGACGAGGCGGCCCGGCTGGCCTACGACGTCTATCTGCACCGCCTCCGCCACTACCTCGGCGCCTATCTGATCGAACTCGGTGGAGTCGACGCGATCACGTTCACGGCCGGCGTCGGCGAGAACAACCCGGACGTGCGCGCCGACGCGCTGGCCGGCCTGTCCGCGTTCGGGATCGCGGTGGACCGCGACCGCAATACGGCGCCGGAGCGGACCGCACGGCGGATCTCCCCGCCGGACGCGAAGGTGGATGTCCTGGTGGTGCCGACGAACGAGGAACTCGCCATCGCCCGTGCCGCCGCCGCGCTGACCGAAAAGCTGTGAACCAGCCGGGTTTCAGTAGCAGGTGAGCGGCTGGAGCGAATCGCCGGCCTGCGGTCCCAGCGTCGCGTAGGCCGTCGCGATGGCGGTCACCGCGCGCCGCAGCTCGGGTTCGGGGCTTGTGTAGGGCAATCGCAGGAAACGTTCGAAGGCCCCATGGACCCCGAATCTCGGGCCCGCCGCCAGCAGCACTCCGTGATTCGGCGCGGTGGCGGCCAGCGCCGTCGACACCGGCGTGGGCAGCTGCGCCCACACCGACATCCCGCCGACTCCCGGAAGCACGTACCAGCCGGGTAGTTCCTCGGCCATGGCGGCGAGCAACGTCTCCCGCCGGCTGCGCAACTGCCCGCGCCGGCGCTCGAGAATCGGGGCGGCGTGCTCCAGCAGATGGACCGCGGCCAGCTGATCCATCACCGGGGTGCCCAGGTCGACTGTCGAGCGGATACCGAGCAACCGGGTGATCAGCGATTCCGAGGTCCGGATCCAGCCCACGCGCAGACCACCCCAGAAGGATTTGGAGGCCGAGCCGATGGTGACGACCTCCGATCCCTTCGCGAACGCGGCGACCGGTGATACCGGCGCCTGCGCGCCCAGGGACAGATCGGCCATGGACTCGTCGATGATCAGCGTCATCCGGGTGTCCCGGGCGATGGCGGCCAGTTCGGCGCGGGCCGTGTCGTCCATCAGGAAGCCGGTGGGATTGTTGTGGTCGGGTACGAGATAGGCCAGCGAGGCGGCGGTCTGCCGGGCGGCGCTACGTAGTCCGTCGAGGTCCCAGGCGGCCGCCGGATCCTCCAGGCGCAGCGGAACCGGGACCGGGCGCGCGCCCACATCGCGAATGGCTTCGATGGCGTTGGGGTAGGTGGGGTGGTCGATGAGGACCCGGCCCGCGGTCGGGGCCAGCACGTTCAGCAGCAGCCGGAGCCCGTGCTGGGCGCCGAGGGTCACCAGGATCTGGTCGGCGCCGGTGGGCAGACCGCGTTCGGTGTAGCGGCGGGCCAGGGCTTTTCGCAACGGCAGGATGCCCACCGGATCCATGCCGTGGGTACTCAGATACGACGGGATGCCCTGCAGCGCGACGGAGTACGCCTCTTCCATCTCCGGGGGCGCGGTCATCGCCGCGTAGGTCAGGTCCACGGCCGGTGCGGCGCCGGTGGACATGGTGGCGATGATGCCGCGGGCGGCCCGGGTGCCGTCGTGCGCGACGGCCGGCGGTAGGGCGACGGTGCTGCGCGAGCCCTGGCGGGTGATGAGATAGCCGTGTTCGCGCAGCAGCGCGTAGGTGGAGGTGACCGTGGTCCGGCTGACACCGAGGGTGGCGGCCAGATCGCGTTCGCTGGGCAGGGCGATCCCGAGTGGGGCGCGTCCGTCGTGGATCAGCAGCCGGATCCCCTCGGCCAGCGCCAGGTAGGCGGGCCGGGCCGTTTTCCGGGCGCCGCCGTCGGCCGCCGCATCGGCACTACGCCAGTACCCCAGATCGCGAGCCAGACCTGTCGCGCCGATCACCCGTGTCGCCATAGGGTCCAGTATTAAGCAATTGGCTCTTTCGTGGCAAGTCCAGTTATCGGATGCTGAACGTATGACACTCTTTGTGGCACTCGTGGGAGTGGGAACTTTCAGCTTCATCGCATACGACTACGTCGTACACGAATCCCGAATCGCCGAACTACTGGATCGGTACCGACCACTCGGTTCCGTCACCGAGGATGCGGCGAACCGCTACGAATTCGAGCGGTTGTATCGCGACCTCGACGCCGTCCGCTCGTACCGGGAACGGGACGCGGCCTGACGCCGGGCCGATCGCGATAGTCGCCGCGGATCGACCAGTCCAGTTACACAACTGGACTGGTTGGTTTTCAATTCAGCGGATGTGTGCGGTAGAACTCGCACGCCTGCCCGGAGAGCAGCCCGTCCGCGCAGGCGAAATAGGTCTGGATACAGGAATTGGTATTGCAGCCCAGCCGGACCAGTTCGTCGCGCACCCGGAGGTTGCGGTCCTGCGGGCTCTCCGGCCGCGACGACGCGGCGGCCGGGGCCACGGGAACCGCGGTGCCCTCGTTGTCCGCACACGCCCCGAGCAGCAGCATTCCGATGCACAGCGCCGCCACCGCGGTGAATCGACCAGCGGATTTCGTAACCATGCGCACCTCCACATACCCCGGAGTGTTCGACGAGCGGCCAGCGTAACCGATACCCGGGCCGATGGGTACCGGGTGATTCGGCCACCCGGGTCCGTCACAGGTCGGCAGGTACCGGGCGAATCGCAGGTAGCAGGCCGCAGTACTACCGTCAGGTAGCGGGTTTCCGCCCAGGAAAGCCGCCGTGGCGCCGGGGCCGGTGAGCGCCGCGTAGATCGCCGCGTAGATCGCCGCGAACCCGGCTGCCCGTTCGCTCGTCGGCCAGTTCCGAGACATAGTTCTACTGTCAAGCCCGCATTACCCGCCGGATCCGCGAAAGCCGCACGCCGGTACCGGTTTCGCGGTATCAGTACTCTCCCACCTCGCAGGCCACGCCGTCACCGTCGGCGTCGAGTTGCCGCGAGTAACCGGGCTGACCACCCAGCAACGGGGTGTCGGATTCCCGGCGGGCATGCGCGCAATCGATGTAGTAGGGCCGGCCGTCCTTTTCGGGTTCGGCTTCGGCCCGGTCGGCGGGCAGTGGATGGGAATCCTGGCTCCGATTCGACGACTGCGGGAAGTCGGCGGTGGCCGGGGCGGCGGCGAGCACCGACAGCGCGCATCCGGCGATCACGAGGCGGGCCAGTGTTCTTCGAGTTCTCATGGCGAAAGTCCTTGCAGCGAGGTGTACCACCATCCTCACGCGGAGCCGCCGATTGCGAAAGACCTGTGTTTCGTCCACTCACCCGTTCGCGCGGCGATCCAGGACCGGCCGCACGAACGGGTGCCGGTCGAACGCGCAGGTGACCGGCCCGGGCGGGAAGGGCAGTTCCCCGCCCCGGCTCGCCGCTGCCGCCGGCCCGGCGACCGTCCCGCCCGGTACGCCGGTCACCGCATAGCGCAGCCGGTTACGGAGTGCCCGCCGGCGGATCGCAGACCTTCCAGCCGTCGTCGGTCTCCTGCAGATCGAAGGTCCGGGTGGTCTGCTCCGAATCCGCTTCGGTCTGCACGGTCACCTGGGCCAGTGCGGTCCGATCGGTGATCTGCACGGCGTCGACGCCGGTCACGTCGGGAATACTGCCCCCGTCGACGGCCTGCTGGTGCACTGCGGCGAACTGCTCCTCCGACAATCCCTGGTAGTAGTCGTGCAGACCGCCGCAGGTGATACCGCGCAGACCGGCCAGATCGCCGCTCTCCAGCGCGCTGGTGTAATCACCGATAGCCGTACGGATCCGGGCCTGCGGGGAATCGTCACCGGAACCGATACCGGCCACGAGCGCGATCAGCGCGATCACGACCACCACGGCCGCACCCGCGGCGATCAGCCACTTCCGGTTACCCGCGGACCCCGCCGGCGCGGCCGTCGGCTCCACCCGCTGCGGTTGCGCGATCTGCCCGGGGGCACCGTACTGCGGCGACTGCGCGACCCGGTGTTCGGCCACAGTCGGTTTTATATCGGCCGGTGACGGCGCACCGGCCGGACGCGGCGCCCCGGCCTGCGGCCGACCGGACCCCCCGGCCGGACGCGGCGCGCTCTGCGGCCCACCGGCACCCTGCGGTGCGGACGCCGGTCCGCCCGGCCGCTGCGGTGCCGACTGGTCCGGGCGGTTCAGCGCCTGCGGGCCGGGCCGTTTCGGGCCGGACTGCGGACGCGGTGTGGTCGGCGGTTTCGACAGCGGCCCCGCCGTACCCGACCCGACCCGGTCGGTGCGGGCCGGGCCCTGGGGGCCGCCCGGTTGCTTCGTGCCCGGGCGGCCGGGGCTGCGCACCTGACTCATATCGATGCGCTCGGTGGCATTCGGATCCGGTGTGCGCACCGATATGGATTCGGTCGGCGCTTCCTCCGGCCGCTGCGGCCGGGGGATCACCACTGTCTTCGCCTCGGTGCCGGCCGGCGCCTCCAGTTCGACCGTGGGGTCGGCGGTCGCGGCGTCGTCGTCGGTCGCGGCGTCGGTATCCGCGGCGGTGGCGGCCCCGTCCGGGCCGGCTTCGGCCACCTCGTCCGCGGTCTCTCCCGCCGCATCGGAGTCGGGCTCGGTGCCGCTCGCGGTGATCTCGGCGGTGGGATCCTCTCCGGGGCCGGTCGCGGCATCGGACGCGGCGGTCTTCTCCGTGTCACCGGCCGGCGCGGCCGCGTCCTCCGCAATACCGGCCGATTCGGCAGTCCCGGCGGCAGCTGCCTCGACGTCGGCAGTCCCAACGGTGACCGTCTCGGCGTCACCAGCCGATTCGACGGTCCCAGCGGCAACCGTCTCGGCGGCACCAGCCGATTCGACGGTTCCAGCGGTGACCGTCTCGGCGGCACCAGCCGAGGCGGCAGTCTCCTGCGCATCTCCGGCGGGTGCGGGCGATGCCTCCGCCGCGTTACCGCCGGATTCGGCGAAACCGGCGCCGGTATCCGGAGACGTGGACGTACCACCGGCCGAATCCGCGCTCTCTGCAGCGGTTTCCGTGGCCGCTGCCCCCGCTGCTCCGGCTTGCGCCGCTGTGGTCTGCTCGGCCTCGCCGGCGGAAGCGTCCGCACCGGCGGGTACGTCACCGCCCGCCTCGGACACCCTCGCCGCCGCGCCGGACACCCCTTCCGCATCCGCCTCGGCCGATGCCGCCGGATCCTCGGCGGTCACATCGTCGGGAGAGCCGGCGCCGGTGCGCCCGGAATCGCCGCCGGAGCCGCTGTCGGCCGCGGCCTGCTCCGGTTCCGTCACGGCCGAAGGTGCCCGCGCGCCGGTTTCCTCGGCGGAAGCCGCTTCGGTGGGCGGACCGTCCGCGGCGCGCGCCGGCCCGCTCGATCCGGCCTCCGCACCCGGTGCGGTCTCCGCGGCGGGCCCGGCCCCGCTTTCCGCGCCCGGCACCGCGGCCTCCGTATCCGCATCCGAGCCCCGAGTCGCCGCTTCCGCGGGCTCACCGTCCGAGCCGTCCGAGGCCCCGACCTGCTCCGCCACCGGAACACCGGACTCCGAGGCCGCCACCGGCGAGGTGTCCTCGGCCTGCGCGTCACCGTCCGCCGATTCCCCGCCCGAGTCCTGAGAGGTACGTTCCAGCGCCTCGGTCGGCGCACCGGCCTTCTCGTCCGGGCCCGCTGCACCGGTCGACGCCGTTTCTCCGGTCGCCTCCCGGCCGGTCGCCGAGGTCGCCGCATCCGCTGCCCGCGCCGGCTGCGATCCGGTGTCGGACGTCTGCGGGTTCGCCGCGGCGGAAGAACCCGCGCGGGACTCGCCGCCGGTGTCGGATTCGGAGCGGATCGGTTCCTTGTCGTCGGTCGGGTGCGACACCTATACCCCTCGTTGCTGGCTAACAGAATGTGACGTAGATGGCCAGCCTATCGAGCATTCCCGATACCCGTGCACAATGAAGCTCATGACCTCGTTCGGTGATCTGCTCGGCCCGCAACCGGTACTCCTTCCTGAACTACACGAGGCGGAGGACGCGCTCGACGCCGGCACCGATCCGGTGCGCGTCGCGGCCGATAATCCCGCCGCCTCGATCGCCTGGGCGGCCCTGGCCGAAGCCGCGCTGGAGCGCGCGGCCGACGCCACGGAGCCGGTCAACCACGATGTCGTCGCCGCCTACGCGTTCGCCCGTACCGGCTACCACCGTGGGTTGGACCTGCTGCGCCGCAACGGCTGGAAGGGCTTCGGCCCGGTCCCGTGGGAGCACGAACCGAACCGCGGCTTCCTGCGCAGTGTCGCGGCCCTGGCCAAGGCGGCCAAGGCCGTCGGGGAATCCGACGAGTACGCCCGCTGCCTGGACCTGCTCGAGGACTGCGATCCGCGAGCGGCCGGCGAACTGGGTCTGGGCTGAACGAACCCGGAGCATTGATCGACCCGAAATCCCCGGTGGGCCGAGCCCGGACCAGGGGTGCCGACCGGATGCGGCGTTCCTGGAAGCGGCTCCGCCTCTCGGCGATCCCGATTCTGCAGTGTTCGCTGGCGGCGGCGCTGGCCTGGTTCCTGGCCAAGGACGTGGTCGGCCACGCGCTGCCCTTCTTCGCGCCGACCGCCGCGGTGGTGTCCATCGGCACCGCCTTCGGCGCCCGGCTGCGCCGCTCGCTGGAACTGGTGGTCGGGGTCGCGGTCGGTATCGGCGTCGGCGATCTGTTCATCTCGCGGGTGGGCACCGGAGTCTGGCAGATCGCCCTGGTGGTGGCGGTGGCCATGGCCTTGGCGGTGTTCCTCGACGGCGGCGCCATCATCGGTATCCAGGCCTCGGGTTCGGCCGTGCTGGTGGCCACCCTGATGCCGCCGGACACCGGGGCCGGCCTGTCGCGCATGGTGGACGCACTGATCGGGGGGCTGGTCGGCGTGGTGGTCGTCGCCGCGCTGCCGTTGCATCCGGTGCGCCGGGCCCGGGAGCAGGCGGCGGCGATTCTGGGCGTGATGGCGAAATCACTCACCGACGGCGCGCACGGACTGCTCGAACAGGATCCCGGCAAGGTGCACACCGCGCTCACCGCGGTCCGGGCCACCCAGGCACAGCTGGATTCGCTGCGCAAATCGCTCGAGGGCGGCCGCGAGGTGAGCCGCATTTCTCCGCTGTACTGGAATTCGCGCGGCCGCTTGGAGCGCTTGCGCGCCGCGGCCGATCCACTGGACAACGCGGTCCGCAACACCCGGGTGCTGCTGCGCCGCTCGTTGACCCTGGTGCGCGACGACGAGATCCTCAATCCGGGCCTGATCGAGGAAGTGGAGCAGCTGGCCGCCGCTGTCGAGGTGGTCCGGCGCATGATCCTCACCGATCCGGGCGAACAACCCGACCGCGCGGAGGCCGCCCGCGTGCTGCGCTCGGTGGCCAAACAGGCGCGCCCGGAACTGGTTGCGGGAGCCGGTCTGTCGGCACATGTGGTCTTCGCCCAAATCCGGTCCACGCTGGTAGACCTGTTGCAGGTCTGCGGGGTGCAGCGCGTTTCCGCCCTGGCACTACTCCCGCCCACCGTGCCCAATCCCTATGTGACACCGACGAACCGGCCCGCCGATTCAGGCGGTTAGGTTCCGAATTCGCGGTGTCGTTCGCTACCGGGTTGCCGGTACCGGCCGGGCCCGCGATCGCGGGCCGCACGCGCCTCATCGCCCGGCCACGGCCGGTATTCGAGTAGTCGACTACCTGTGCCGCGGCGGCCGGTCTCCACTAATGTGAAACGTGACCGCACCGGCCCACAGCCGGTTCGGTCGGACCCCTCTCGTGCGCCGCGTCGCCGGCGGACGGCGCGTCGGCGCCGAACGTTTCGGATACCCGGACGCCGGCCCGGGCGGGGAATCCGGGCCCGTCCGGCCGGCGCCGCGCCGGGCGGGCCCTCTCGGATCGGCTACGCCCAGAACCTGGTCAGATATCCGCCGTAGCGCGACCACTGCTCCGATACCCCGGACAGGTCGTAGAGCGCGTACACGGCGTCGAAGAAGACCTGATTGATCGCCGGGGTGAACAGCAGGGCGAACAGGATGAGCATGCCGAAGGGTTTGAACTGTTCCAGCCCGCGCCGGGTCTGGTAGCTCAGGGACGGCTCCACCACGCCGTAGCCGTCCAGGCCCGGGATGGGCAGCAGGTTCAGCAGGGTCGCGGTCACCTGCAGGAAGGCCAGGAAGCTGAGCCCGAACCAGAACGCCGGATGCTCCTGCGCGCTGCCGAAGAAACGCACGATCAGCAGCAGCACCAGCGCGCACACCGCATTCACGGCCGGGCCCGCCACACTGATCAACCGCTGTGTACGGGCTGGCAACTGATGCGTGTGCACATAGACCGCACCGCCCGGCAGCCCGATACCGCCGAGCGCGATGAAAACCATCGGCAGCACGATCGACAGCAGCGGATGGCTGTATTTGAGCGGATTGAGGGTCAGGTAGCCGCGTAGTTCCACCTCGCGGTCCCCGGCCCGCCAGGCGATATAAGCATGAGCGAACTCGTGCAGGCACAGGCTCACCACCCAGCCGGACACCACCAATACGAAAACGCCGGCCTTTGCCCGGACCGAATCCAGATCCGCATCCCAGGCGAGCACGCCACCGGCCACGGCGAGCGCCACGACCAGCAGAAACACCGGGCTGGGACGGATGGCACCGCGCCGCAGGGCCGGGACGCCGGGGGTCACGGCCGCCCGCCCACGGGCACTCCGGGACCGATCCGCCGCCGGCGAAGGTATCGTCCCCCGACCACCGCAACCGGCCCGGACCGGCCGACCCTTGGACGGCGAAGGCCGAAGCGCCGGCGGAGATATGGCATCAGCGGACCAGCAGCCAGGGTTCGTGATGCCGGTAGAACGTCGACCGCGGCACCACCCGGTCGCTCTGGATACCGTCGCGGTTGATCACCGCACCCGGCGTGCCGAGTTGCGCGGCGCGCCCGGGGGTCCAGCGCCGGCGCCGGAACCGGCGCGGAAAACTCGCCCGGACTCCGGGCAACTCCAGTGTGGGGGCGACGAACATGGCCCGGATCGTGCCGGAGAACAGGCGGGTGTCGTCGACATAGGCCTCCCCGGTCAGCGGGCCGCCCTCCGGCCCGGTGATCTTGGCGCGGCCCACCAGGACGGTGCCGGTGTCGTCACGCACCAGCGGGGTCTCGGTGGCCGAACCCTCGAGCGCCCGTTTCGCCGCGGCATTTCCGGTGTCGAGGTCATAGGCCTGGGCGCCGTAGGTCCGCTCCAGGGGTACGTAGCCGACTTCCACGTGCAACCGCTCGGTGCGCATCAGATGGGTGAGTACAGCGGCCAGCGCCGCATCGCCGCCCAGCACGATCAGACGCGGCAGGCTGTCGGCCGCCAGCACCGGCAGGAGCTCGTCGATCAGCCCGGTACCCGGTATTGCCCCGGTCTGCGCGGTGGGCTGCGCGGCGAGGGCGATGGGTACCGGTGCATCGGCACAGCGGAGAACCTGGGTACTCAAACGCCCAACACCCTCCCTCGGACCGGTCACCCATGAGTGTAAAGGGTGCCCGGTGGCGACCCGCGCAACGGCCCGGCCCCGGCGACCGTTCCCCGGCGCCCGCGCGGTCTCGGCTAGACTGTGATCCCGGCTTCCTCCGCATTACGGCAGGCAGCTGCAGCACGTTGCGTGTTGCGCGTCGAATCGTAGGAGACACGACCATGCCGGCAATCGTCCTCATCGGAGCCCAGTGGGGTGACGAGGGCAAGGGCAAAGCCACCGATCTACTCGGGGGCCGCGTGCAGTGGGTAGTGCGGTACCAGGGCGGTAACAACGCCGGCCATACCGTGGTGCTACCCAACGGCGACAACTTCGCGCTGCACCTCATTCCGTCCGGCATCCTGACCCCCGGCGTCAAGAACGTCATCGGCAACGGCGTGGTCGTCGACCCCGGCGTATTGCTCGATGAGCTCGCCGGGCTGGAGGATCGCGCCGTCGACACCTCGGGTCTGCTGCTCTCCGCCGACGCGCATCTGATCATGCCGTACCACGTGGCCATCGATAAGGTCACCGAACGGTTCCTCGGCAACAACAAGATCGGCACCACGGGTCGCGGTATCGGTCCCTGCTACCAGGACAAGGTCGCGCGGGTCGGGGTCCGGGTCGCCGATGTACTGGACGAGAAGATCCTCACGCAGAAGGTCGAGGCCGCACTCGAGTTCAAGAACCAGGTGCTGGTGAAGATCTACAACCGGCGCGCCCTGGACCCCCAGCAGGTGGTCGAGGAGGTGCTCGGCCAGGCCGAACGGTTCGCGCACCGCATCAGCGATACCCGGCTGGAACTGAACCTGGCCCTGGAACGCGGTGAGACCGTGCTCCTGGAGGGGTCGCAGGGCACCCTGCTGGACGTGGACCACGGGACCTACCCCTACGTCACCTCGTCCAACCCGACCGCCGGCGGCGCCGCGGTGGGCGCGGGAATCGGGCCCAACCAGATCGGTACGGTGCTGGGCATCCTGAAGTGCTACACCACCCGGGTCGGCTCCGGCCCGTTCCCGACCGAACTGTTCGACGAATCGGGGGCCTACCTGGCCAAGACCGGCGGCGAAGTCGGCGTCACCACCGGCCGGGCGCGCCGCTGCGGCTGGTTCGACGCGGTCATCGCCCGCTACGCGACCCGGGTCAACGGCATCACCGACTACTTCCTCACCAAACTCGACGTGCTGTCGAGCCTGGACCGGGTGCCGATCTGTGTCGCCTACGAGGTGGACGGCGAACGGGTCGAGCAGATGCCGACCACCCAGACCGGCTTCCATCACGCCAAGCCGATCTTCGAGGAGATGCCCGGCTGGTGGGAGGACATCTCCGGCGCGCGGACCTTCGCGGAACTGCCCGCCAACGCCCAGGCCTATGTCCTGCGGCTGGAGGAGCTCTCGGGCGCCCGGATCTCCTGTATCGGGGTCGGGCCGGGTCGCGAGGAGACCATCGTCCGCCACGACGTGCTGGGCTGAGGCCTCAGCGGACGGCCTCGAAGGCCAGCACGGTATTGCCGATCCGGATCGAATCGCCGTCGGCCAGCAGCGCGGAATCGATCGGCTGCTCGTTGACGAACACCCCGTTGGCCGAGCCGAGGTCCTCGATCAGCAGGCCGGCCCGGCCCAGTTTGATCTGGGCGTGGTACCGGCTGGCCTTCGGATCGTCGAGGATCAGATCGTTGTCGGTCATCCGGCCGACCCGGAAACCGCCGTGCGCGACCGGCACCGTCCGCCCGTCCGGTAACCGCAGCTGACCGCTGCGCACGGTACGTGGCACCTCGGTGACCGTATCGGTCATCGCCGCGGCCATCCGCTCGACGCTCTTCGGCTCGACGGTGCTCAGCGGTTCCTGCCGTAGCACCCGCCGCTCCAGCTCCACCAGCGCGGGCCCGGGGTCGATACCGAGTTCCTCGGCCAGTACCGCCCGCACCCGCCGGCATGCCTCCAGCGCGTCGGCATGGCGTTCGGACAGATAGAGCGCGGTGATGAGCTGACCCCACAGCGGTTCCCGCAGCGGATGCTCGCTGGTGAGCGCGACCAGCTCGCCGATCACGGCGGCGGCCCGGCCGCACGCGATCTCCGCGTCGAACCGTGCCGATACCGCCAGCAGCCGCTCCTCCTCCATGGCGGTGGCGAAACTGTCGGCGAAACCGAGACCCGCGAGATCGGACAGCGCCCGGCCGTTCCATTCGCGCAGGGCGGTGCCGAACAGCCGGGACGCCGCGGCGTGATCGCCGGCCCCCGACGCCCGGGTGCCCGCGTCCCGGGCGGCTTCGAACCGGCCCAGGTCGCAGGCGTCGTCGGCGATCTCGAGCCGATAGCCCGAGGACTCCGTGCGCAGGACACCCGCCGGGTCGACACCGGAATTGCGCAGCGCCTTCCGGATATTCGACACGAACACCTGCAGGCTGGCCGCGTACGCATCCGGCGGCTCCTCGTTCCAGACCATATCGGCCAGGGTCGAGGAGGACACGGCCCGGCGCCGGTTCACCGCGAGTGCGGCCAGCAGCGCTCGGGGTTTGGGCCCGCCGACCGGCACCGGCTCACCGCCGACCAGTAGACGCACGGGCCCCAGCACGCGGAGATCGAGTGTCATCCGGCTACGGACGGTGCGCAGAGATCAGGCACTGATGGAACGCCCGGCGGACTGCAGGTCGTTGCACGCCCGCACCACCCGCTGGGCCATCGACAGCTCGGCCTTCTTCAGGTAGCTGCGCGGATCGTAGGCCTTCTTGTTGCCGACCTCGCCGTCGATCTTCAGCACACCGTCGTAGTTGCCGAACATATGGGCGGCGATCGGCCGGGTGAACGCGTACTGGGTGTCGGTGTCGACGTTCATCTTCACCACGCCGTAGCGCAGCGAATCGTCGATCTCGGACTTCAGCGATCCGGAACCGCCGTGGAACACGAAATCGAACGGTTGGGCGTCATTGGCCAGGCCCAGCTTGGCCGCGGCCACCCGCTGGCCCTCGGCCAGCACCTCGGGCTTGAGCACCACATTGCCCGGCTTGTACACACCGTGCACATTGCCGAAGGTGGCGGCGAGCAGGTATTTGCCCTTCTCGCCGGCGCCGAGCGCGTCGATGGTCTTCTCGAAGTCGGCGGGCGAGGTGTAGAGCTTCTCGTTGATCTCGGCCTCGACACCGTCCTCTTCACCGCCGACGACACCGATCTCGACCTCGAGGATGATCTTCGCGGCGGCAGCGGCGGACAGCAGCTCCTGCGCGATGGAGAGGTTCTCGTCGATCGGCACGGCCGAACCGTCCCACATATGCGATTGGAACAGCGGATTCTGCCCGGCGTCCACCCGCTCCTGCGAGATGGCCAGCAGCGGCCGGACGAACCCGTCCAGCTTGTCCTTGGGGCAGTGGTCGGTGTGCAGCGCGATGGTGATGTCGTACTTCGCGGCCACCACATGGGCGAATTCGGCCAGCGCGACCGCACCGGTGACCATATCCTTCACCCCTTGGCCGGAACCGAATTCCGCGCCACCGGTGGAGAACTGGATGATCCCGTCACTACCCGCCTCGGCGAAACCCTTGATCGCCGCGTTGATCGTCTCCGACGATGTGCAGTTGATGGCCGGGAAGGCAAAAGAGTTCGCCTTGGCCTGACCGAGCATCTCGGCGTAGACCTCCGGAGTCGCGATCGGCACTGTGAAGACCTCCGTGTTGTGCGGCAGACGTGGGATTGTGTTTCTGCACATACCCTAAGGCAGGCAGGTTTCATCCGGTATAAGGGGATTGTTTGCGCCGCCGCGCCCTACGGCCGTCGAGGTAACCGGTACTGTGGGCCGGGTGATTGCGCTGGCAGCTACCGACGCGGTGACGAGCAATCTGGCTCTGACCGAACTGCTCGACCCGATGCACCTGTTGACCGAGACCTGGCTGAAGAACGCGGTGCTACCGGCCATTCTGGTGATCGTCTTCATCGAGACCGGTCTGCTGTTCCCACTGCTCCCCGGTGATTCGCTGCTGTTTACCGGTGGTCTGCTGGCCGCGCAACCCAATCCTCCGGTATCGATCTGGGTGCTGGTCCCTGCCGTCGTCTTCATCGCTTTCGCCGGTGATCAATGCGGGTATTGGATCGGCCGGGCCATCGGTCCCGCGCTGTTCAACAAAGAGGACACGCGCTTCTTCAAGAAGAGCTACGTCACCGAAACGCACGAATTCTTCGAGAAGCACGGCCCCAAAACGATCATCCTGGCCCGTTTCGTCCCGATCGTCCGGACTTTCATGCCGGTGCTGGCCGGGGTCTCCAAGATGAGCTACCAGCGCTATGTCGCCTTCGATATCGTCGGCGCCGTCGCCTGGGGTGGCGGGGTGACCGTGGTCGGGTACTTCCTCGGCAATGTCGCCTTCATCCGCGACCACGTCGAGGCCATTTTCCTGCTCATCGTGTTCATCTCGATTCTGCCGGGCATCAGCGCGGTCGCCAAGAAGCTGCTCGGCCGCAAAACGGACAAAGCCGTCGCCAACGGCACCCTGACCTCGACCGCGGAGCTTCCGGCCATGGAACTGCCCGGCCAATTCGACAACACCATGCCCCTGCCGGTGGTGCATCACGCCGGACCGGTCGGCGCAAACGATTCTCCCGTTCGGTAAGTGGTGAGCGTCCAGGCCGTGCCCCATGCGATGGGCAGCTTCGAACCCCTGATCTCCGCGGGACCGGCACTCGTCTGGACCGTGGTCCTGACCTTCGTCTTCCTGGAATGCGCGTTCATTCTCGGGCTGTTCCTGCCCGGCGATTCGATGCTGCTGACCGCGGGCATCGTGATGGCCTCGCACGCCACCGGCGAAACCCAGGTCTGGCTGCTCGCGATCGGCGCGATGGTCGCCGCCATCGCCGGCAACCAGGTGGGTTACATGGTCGGGCGAAGAACCGGTCACCGGCTCGTCGCCCGCAAGAACGGGCGCTATATCAACACGCGCAACCTGTCCCGGGTCGCCGAGCTGCTGCAGCGGCACGGTTTCGTGGCGGTCCTGATCGCCCGCTGGATCCCCTGGGTGCGCACCCTGTGCCCGATGGTGGCCGGCGCGGCCGGAATGGACCATCGCCGCTACACCGTGGCCAGCACCATCGGCGCCATCATCTGGGCCCCGGTCCTACTGCTCATGGGGTACTACGCCGGCGGTTTCATCCAGCGGATCTCCTGGCTCATGCCCATCGTGATCGGCTCGCTGGTGGTGTGCCTGATCGTGGGCACCGTCATCGGCATCAGGCAGTACCGGCAGGAGATGTCCCAGCCGATCGAGGACTTCGACCTCGATTCCGCATCCGCCGAGGCCGACACCATGCCGCTGCCCGGCCTCGGACGGGCGGGCCACCACCCCGGCCACGGTGACGACCCACGTGAACTACAGACCGGCCGCGGTGACCATATGGGCGGCTTCCATGAGCATCCATCCCGCCAGCTGTACCGATAGGTCCCGTTCGGGAACCCGGGAGGAGCTGACCGCCCCGTTGGAAGTGAGCCCGCCGGCGCCGCGGCTACCGCTGGGCAGCTGAGCGGATACCGTCCAGTCGTGGCCGAAGAGTGGCTCGCCCTCCACATCGAGCCGGTTCTCCCAGGCCGCGGCCGCCGATTCCTTCACGATGCGCGCGGCCACGCGCCGGTCGGCGAGTTGTTCGTGTTCGTTGCCGGGCAGCATCAGCGCGACCTGGGCGAGATAGCGCACGAGAATGCCGTTGAACAGCCCGCCGTCGCCACCGGTACCGCCGCGCACCACGCAGTCGACGGTGAGATGGTCCTCCACGGCGTCCAAGAGGCGGTGCACCCGGTGGAGATGCGCATGATCGCCGGTGTGTACCGCGAGCTCGGTTTCCAGGCCGAGCACGACACCCTGGCAGTAGGTGTAGACCGGGCGTTCCAGCTCGCGGGCGGGGAGGTGGATACCGTCGAAGATCAGACCGGACTCCGGATCGCGCAGCGTCTCGTCGATCCAGTCCGCTATTTCCGCTGCCCGTTCATAGCGGCCGAGCCGGGCCAGCGCGATACCGGCGGGACCGTTGGCCGGGGCGTTGTAGAAATCCGCCCCCACCCGCCAGGGGATGCCGCCGCCCACCGCGGGGTTCCACGCCGTGTACAGCTTCTGTTCCAGCGGGCCGAGCGCGCCGACGGCCTCCTGGTTGTCGTGGATCCGGGCGGCGCGTTCCAGGGCGATGGCCAGCCAGGCCATATCGTCGTAGTAGCGGTTGGTCCATCCGGAGATATTGCGGAGCCGGTGCGACCGGACCAGGGTGGCCACCCGTTTGCGGCGTTCGATGGTCGGCGCCCGGTTGGCGGCGTCGACGGCGCAATCGATGAGATGGGCCTGCCACCAGTAGTGCCAGGTGAAGAAGAATCGCTCGCGCCGGATCGACGGCCAGCCCACCACGCCGAGCGCGGTGCCCGGCAGCAGCCACACCGGCCGCAGATGACGGGACAGAATCGCGGCCTCGGCCCGGTCGGCCCGCTCGGACCAGCGTGTCGCGGGGTCGCCCAGCGGCCTGCGCTGTTGCCCGGCCGAGCGCCGGGGAACGTCGAGATCGTCGCTGGGCGGGGTCATGAAACCCATATTGCCAGGCGAATCGGCTTTTCCGCCGCTCAATTGTTACCGACTCGACGCGCAACCGTTCGACTCCGCCCGGATTCGGTCCGGACCTCGTGGAATTACTGCCGGACAAGAGACGGAACGGGCGGCCGGATGTCGTAAACCGGGGTTTACGGCCGGGCGTGTCGCGCCGGCTGCCGCGTGCTCCGAAGCGGCGGGCGGACGGGCCGCCCGCAGAACCCACCGGCGCACAACGCGTTTCGCTCGGTCCGGACCGAGCCGGAGGACCCTGCCCCGCCCGCACTACGATCATGCCGTGACCAACCCAGCGCTAGGGGCCGATCCGGGCCCCGCCCGGCTCCGGACATCCGGGGTCGCGACAGCGCGTACACCGGACCTGGAACCGGCAGCGCGACAGGAATCCGACGATCCCGACCCGGACCCCGAACCCGGGCTCGGTCCGACCGAATGGGGAGAGAACCCGAACGGGGTCGGGCCGTGGACGGCCGAGCACGACGGGCCACCGCCGGAGGACGACCGGCTCGACCCGGTCCTGCTCACCGAAGGCGACCGCCGCAATGTCGTCGACGCGTACCGCTACTGGACCCGGGAAGCGATCGTGGCCGATATCGACCGCCGCCGCCACCCGTTCCATATCGCCATCGAGAACTTCGGGCACGACGCAAATATCGGCACGGTCGTACGTACCGCCAACGCCTTCGCCGCCGGCGCGGTGCACATAGTCGGCCGCCGCCGCTGGAACCGGCGTGGCGCCATGGTCACCGACCGCTACCAGCACATCACCCACCATCCGGATATCGAGGCTCTGCTCGAATTCGCCCGGTCCGAGGACCTGAGCGTGGTCGCGGTGGACAATGTCCCGGGTTCGGTACCGCTGGAAACCGTCCGGCTGCCGCGGCGCTGCCTGCTGCTCTTCGGGCAGGAGGGTCCAGGGGTCACCCAAAGCGCCCGGGACGCAGCGGTACTCACGGTGTCCATCGCCCAGTTCGGTTCCACCCGCAGTATCAACGCGGGAGTCGCGGCGGGGATCGCCATGCACACCTGGATCCGCCAGCACGCGGACCTCACCGCCGCCTGGTGAGTGGGCCGTACATAGAGCGGCAACCATCGAGCACTGGTCACGAAGGCCCCGGCCGTGGGCGCCGAAGGCGACGCGATCAGGCAGAGTTGATCAGCACGACCATGAAGACGATGTAGGCGATGGCCGCGAGCACTCCCAGGATCAGCAGCACCGAGCCGATGATGCCCAGGATGTAACCCACCATCACATTGCTGCGGCCGCCGACGGTGCCGCCGGAGGCGTCGATCTCATTGAGCGTCCGGCGTCCCATCACCCACGCGAACGGGGCGCAGACCTGGCAGAACATCATTCCGACGATGCCGAGGATCAGTACGGTGGTCGCTTGCGGGTGGTCGGGCGGCGGGTAGCCGTACGCCGGGTAGCCGTACGCGGGCGGCGGGTAGCTCATGCGTGGATGGTATCGGGCAGCACCTAGGCACTACCAGCGGAAATCCGTTCGGGCTCAGCGGCGCCGAGCGGTGTGCGCTCGTGTGCGGCCGGGTCGGCGAGCAGGAACTGTGCGGCGCCGTAGGTCGCCAGGATGACCGCTTCGATCACCCGCCGCGACCGTTCGCCGCGCGCGAACAGCCGCCGCAGCACGATGAGGCCGTCCGAGACCGTGAACAGCAGCGCCCCCACCCCGAGCCGACTGCGTGGGTCGGCGTTCGGAATGTTCAGCCCCGCAATGCTGTCCGCGGCCGCGGCCAGGGCCGGGTCGGAGGCGAGTACGGCCGCGGTGCCCAACGTCGCACCGTACGCGCTCAGCGGCGCGGCGAGTGCCGGCGCCTTCGCGCGCAGCAATGCGGCGGCACCGGCCCAGGCCAGCACCCTGGGTACCACGACAGCGGGGGACGGCCGGGCACCGTAGCGCCACCACAGTGCGGCATATCCGGTCTGCATCACGGCGAAGGAGGACGCCCCGGCAATGAGCCGGCGATCGTCGTCGGGGTCGATGAGCAATACGTCCCCGACGGTCGCGGCGCCCAGCGAACTCAGCAGCAGGGTCCGGTCGGCCGGGGCGATATCGGCGCGGCTGGTGGCGATATCGGCCGCGAGCAGCGGCATCATCAGCGGTTTGGCCGCCCACTGCCAGCGGTGTCGACCGGTGAGCGCACCCGCCACGGTCACCGCGGTGGCGGCGAGGAACCCGGCCCGTAGCGGGCGCATATCAGAGACTCGACTCGGCGGGCGCCGGCGGCAGGATGACGACCTGACCCGCGTAGCTGAGCCCCGCCCCGAAACCGAGCAGCAGGGCCAGCTGACCGCCCTTGGCCTTACCGGTGGCCAGCATCTCCTCCATGGCCAGTGGGATGGAGGCCGCGGACGTATTGCCGGTGTTCTCGATATCGCCCGCCATGGGGATATCGTCGGCCAGGCCGAGATTCTTCTTCATCAACTCGTTGATCCGGGCGTTGGCCTGATGCGGGATGAAGACCTCGATATCGTCCTTGGACACCCCGGCCACATCCAGCGCGGTGGACAGTGCCCGCGGCAATGTGACGGCAGCCCAGCGGAACACCCGCGGCCCCTCCATCCGCAGCGCCATCCGGCCCACCGGCTCCACCTTGGGATCGGTGCCCTGCAGGTCCTGGGCTCGCTGCATGTAGTCGACGAAATTGATGTCCTGTCTGATCGCTTCGGCGTTCTCGCCGTCGCTGCCCCAGACCGTCGGAGAGATCCCGTTCTCCTCGCTCGGGCCGATCACCACCGCGCCGGCGCCGTCACCGAAGATGAATGCCGTACCGCGGTCGGTCGGGTCGATGCCGATGGTCATGGTTTCGGCCCCGATGAGCAGCACGTATTCGGCCGAACCGGCGCGGATCATATCGCCGGCGACCCCGAGCCCGTAGCCGAAGCCGCCGCACCCGGAAGTCAGGTCGAAGGCGGCGATACCGTTCATGCCCAGGTCACTGGCGACGATCGGGGCACCGTGCGGAGTGAGCATCGGCCAGCTGGAGGTGGCCAGGATGAGGGCGCCGATCCGCGAAGGGTCCACACCGCTGTTGCGCAGCGCCCGGCGGCCCGCGGCCACCGAGATGGACCGCAGCGATTCGTCGCCGCTGATCCAGCGGCGGTTACGGATACCGCTGCGTTCGAAGATCCATTCATCCGTGGAATCCAGGACCTCGCACACCTCGTCATTGCTGACCACGCGCGTCGGCCGGTAGGCACCGATGCCGAGCATTGCTACGTTGTCGTGCCCCTTCTTGCCGGCAATGCTCACCACGACTCCACGACCCTTCACTTGCAGTACTGTCGGATTTCAGGCTAACCGAGCGGGACGGACCGGTGCACAGCCGCCGTGATTCGGCAGCGGTGTTCAGTTGAGCTCGAGGTCCCCGAGACTCAGGATGGAGCGGTACTCGAGGCCCTCGTCGGCGATGACCCGGTCGGCGCCGGTCTCCCGGTCCACCACGGTGGCCACCCCGACCACTGTCGCGCCCGCGTCGCGCAACGCGCGTACCGCGGTCAGCGGAGAATTACCGGTGGTTGTCGTGTCCTCGACCACCAGGACGCGCCTGCCCACCACATCGGGGCCCTCGATCTGCCGCTGCATCCCGTGGGTTTTCGCCGCCTTGCGCACCACGAACGCATCGATCGGCCGGCCAGGGGCGTGCATCACCGCGAGCGCGACCGGATCGGCGCCCATGGTGAGGCCGCCGACGGCGTGGAAGTCCCAGTCGGCGACGAGGTCGCGCAGCAGTTTGCCGATCAGCGGACCGGCCCGGTGGTGCAGGGTCGCCCGGCGCAGGTCGACGTAGTAGTCGGCCTCCTTACCCGAGGACAGCGTCACCTTGCCGTGCACGACGGCTAAATCGCGCACCAGTCCGGCCAAAACGTCCCGGTCGGTCGTTGTCTGGTCGATCATCGGTGTCCTTCCGCCCACGTAGGCGAGTCACGGCAGTAATGTCCCGGCGCCCGCTGCGGCGCCCTGCGAAGCAGGATACGGGGACGCTCCGCGCGGAGTTGTCGCAGGTCGCGCGGAGTGCGTATCGGGGAAATCTACTGCGGGACCGGACCCTGGTAGGGGCGGAATCCCGGGTGGAACGGTCCCCCGGGCCGAGGCGGCTCCTGATCGTCGCCGGGAGCCGGTTCCCGGCGCTCCCCCGGTCCGGAGTCACGGTCCGCCTCCGCACGGGCGGGCCGGTTCGCCGGGCGGGCGTCGGGCACCACCGCCAGGCTCGGCCGCCGCGGCGCGTCACCGGAATCGGAGTCGCGCCGGCCCGGTTCGTCGAGATCCTCCGGATCGTCCTGGCGGTACCGGACATTGGGGGCCGGCCGCCCGTAGCGACCGTCTTCGCGGTCGTCGGCGAAATCGTCGTAGTCTTCGTCCCGGTCGTCGTATTCCGCCGAGCGGATCCGGGCGCGCGGTCGCGACGCCCCGGGTTCGGGATCGTCGGAGCGGGGTTCGGTGACCGGCGGCAGCACATGCAGCAGGCCCGACAGCCGCAGGACGGCGTCGATGCCGGTCTCCCAGTCCTTGGCCGCGGTGCCCACCGGAAGCATGCCGAGGGTCCAGTTGCCCTCGCTCCACAGCATCTGCACGGTATCGGCCAGCGATTCGATGAACGCGACCATCCGCTGATCGACCGCATGTCGCGCGATCTCGGGATTGGTCGCGAACACGACGCGGTCGCCGATGGCGCCGAGCAGTTCGAGATCGGCGTCCTTGGGCGGATTCATCGTCTTCAGCCGCATATCGACATCGATATCCGAACCGATCTGCCGGCGGACCGCGACCAGGGTCGCGGAATCCTCCAGATCCAGCAGCACGAATTTCTCGCCCTTGCGGATACCGGTCACCACGTCCACCGCGGTCAGGTACCCGAGCTTGGCCAGCGCACCGCGCCGCCACGTCGAAGCGAGCGCCGGTTCCACCGACACATAGGTGTATCCCTGGGCTTTCGCCCACACCTGGCGCGCGTGACCGGTCCGCTGTCGCTGGCGCCGGTCGAAGTAGAGCAGCACTATCGCACCCGCGAGGGTGATTGCCGCCAGCCCGAACCACATTGCCGTCATCGTCGCCTAGCCTATCGACCCGCCCGGCGTAATGCCGGGCACCCACACTGCGCGCCGCGGTTTTCTCATCGCGCGCCCCCTTCGAGGGCGGTGCTGATGATGACATCGGCCTGAATGGATCCGTCCGGACTCTTCTGACCCTGCACGATAACCAGGTCGCCGGTCGGCAGCGCGTCCACGGTGGCCCCGGCCAGCGAGATCACCTGAGTGGACGGGCTGGTGTGCACCGTGACCTCGGCTCCGGTGAGTGTACTGATCGTGAGCGTACCGCCGGAATTGGCGCTGATGGTGCCCATGGTGGTGCCACCGGCTTCGGGATCGCCGGTATCCGGCATATCCGGCATATCCGGCATATCCGGCAAGCCGGGCAGACTGGGCAGCGCGGGACCCGAATCGCCCGGATCGGCCGGTAGTCCACGACTCGTCGGACGACTGCTGGTCGTGGTGTCGCTCGCCGTCGTGCCGGAGTCACCGCCGAAAAGCATCCCGGCGGCGATACCGGCGAGCCCGATCAGCACGATGACCGCCAGCGCGATACCGACCCACATCCCGGTCTTCCTCGGCGGCCGCGGCGGTTCGGACGGCATCCGACCCGGCGGTACCTGGCCCGGCGGACCGTACCCACCCCACTGGTTCTGGTAGGGCTCGCCCGGATAGAGCGGCATCTCCCGGGTCGGGTTCGGACCCGCCCCCCAGCCGCCATAAGGATCGTTGCCCGGATAGGCCGTGGTCGACTCCCCGTAACCCGCCGGGCCGTAACCCGCGGACAGCTTCTCGGTGGCCGATTCCCCCGGCTGACCCAGGTGCTGGGTCGGATCGTCGTCCGGCCGCCTCGCCCAGGGATCGTTCGGGTTGGTCATGGCAACCAGACTAGGCGTACCTCCGCATTCGCTCCGGCCATGCGCGTCAACAGGCGCACAATCCACCCCCGAACACCCACCGGAGCCGACCTCGGCGTACCTCCGCATTCGCTCCGGCCATGCGCGTCAACAGGCGCACAATCCACCCCCGAACACCCACCGGAGCCGACCTCGGCGTACCCCCGCATTCGCTCCGGCCATGTGCGTCGATACGGCGGTTCCACGCCACGACGCCGACCGAACCGGTCCCGGACGAGCGCGGTCGTCCGGGACCGTTGGTGGTTTGCGGCGCCGACGGCGGGGCCGGCGCCGCATACGCGGTGTGGGGTTACGGGCTCGCGGTGACCGCGGCGGGGTCGCGATCGCGCCGTCCGACGACGAGCCCGTCGCCGTCCGGGGTGACGCCCACATCGACCGTATCGCCGTCGGTGACCTTCCCGGCCAGCAGTTCTTTGGCCAATGTGTCGCCGATGGACTGCTGGATGAGGCGTCGCAGCGGGCGGGCGCCGTAGACCGGGTCGTATCCGCGTACCGCCAGCCAGAACCGGGCCGAATCGCTCACCTCCAGGGTCAGCCGCCGCTGCGCGAGCCGCCGCTGCAACTGATCGAGCTGGATATCCACTACATGGGCGAGCTGGTCCTCGTCGAGGGCCTGGAACATGACCACATCGTCGAGCCGGTTCAGGAATTCCGGTTTGAAGGCGGCCCGCACCGCGTTCATCACGAATTCGGCGTCGGCTCCGGCGCCGAGGTTGGAGGTCAGGATGAGGATGGTGTTGCGGAAGTCCACCGTCCGGCCCTGTCCGTCGGTGAGCCGGCCCTCGTCGAGTACGGCGAGCAGGATATCGAAGACATCCGGATGCGCCTTCTCGATCTCGTCGAACAGCACCACCGTGTACGGCCGCCGCCGTACCGCCTCGGTGAGCTGACCGCCCTGGTCGTAGCCGACGTATCCGGGCGGGGCGCCGACCAGGCGGGCGACCGCGTGCTTCTCGCTGTACTCGCTCATATCGATGCGGACCATCGCGCGTTCGTCGTCGAACAGGAAGTCCGCGAGCGCCTTGGCCAGCTCGGTTTTACCGACACCGGTGGGGCCGACGAACAGGAACGAGCCGGTCGGCCGGTTGGGGTCGGCGACGCCGGCCCGCGCCCGTCGCACCGCGTCGGAGACCGCGCGCACGGCGTCGTGCTGCCCGACCACACGACGACCGAGTTCGGATTCCATCCGCAGCAGCTTCTCGGTCTCCCCCTCGAGCAGCCGGCCCACCGGAATACCGGTCCACGCCGAGATCACCTCGGCGATATCGTCCGGCCCGACCTCTTCTTTGAGCATGACCTCGCCATCGGCCGCCGCACCGGAGGTCTTCTCGGCCTCGGCGAGTTCCTTCTCCAGCGTCGGGATCCGGCCGTACCGCAGCTCTGCGGCCTTGCCCAGGTCACCGTCGCGTTCGGCACGCTCGGATTCGCCGCGCAGGGTCTCCAGCTGCTCTTTGAGCACCCGTACCTGGTCGATCGCGGTTTTCTCGTTCTGCCAGCGAGTGGTGAGCTGGTTGAGCTTCTCGCGATCGTCGGCGAGTTCGGCGCGCAACCGTTCCAGCCGCTGCTTGGACGCCTCGTCGGTCTCCTTCGTCAGCGCCACCTCTTCGATCTCGAGCCGCCGGACCGCGCGTTCGACCTCGTCGATCTCCACCGGCCGGGAATCGATCTCCATCCGCAGCCGCGACGCCGCCTCGTCCACCAGGTCGATCGCCTTGTCGGGCAGGAAGCGGGAGGTGATGTAGCGGTCCGACAGCGCGGCCGCCGACACCAGGGCGGAGTCGGTGATCCGCACACCGTGGTGCACCTCGTAGCGTTCCTTGATGCCGCGCAGGATGCCGACGGTGTCCTCCACCGAGGGTTCGCCGACGATCACCTGCTGGAAGCGGCGTTCGAGCGCGGCGTCCTTCTCGATGTGTTGCCGATACTCGTCGAGTGTGGTCGCGCCGACGAGCCGCAGTTCGCCGCGGGCCAGCATCGGCTTGATCATGTTTCCGGCGTCCATCGCCGATTCGCCGGTCGCGCCGGCACCGACGATGGTGTGCAGTTCGTCGATGAAGGTGATGATCTGCCCGGCACTGGATTTGATCTCCTCGAGGACGGCCTTGAGCCGTTCCTCGAATTCGCCGCGATACTTCGCGCCCGCGACCATCGCGGCCAGGTCGAGGGAGACGACGGTCTTACCGCGGAGCGATTCCGGGACGTCGCCGGCGATGATGCGCTGGGCCAGGCCCTCCACGATCGCGGTTTTGCCGACGCCCGGCTCGCCGATGAGCACCGGATTGTTCTTGGTGCGCCGGGACAGCACCTGCACCACCCGGCGGATCTCGGTATCGCGACCGATCACCGGATCGAGTTTTCCGGCGCGCGCGGCGTCGGTGAGGTCGGTGGAGTACTTCTCCAGCGCCTGGTAGCTGCCTTCCGGATCCGGGCTGCTCACGCGGGTGTTACCGCGCACGGTGGTGAATGCCTCGCGCAGTGCGGCGGCGCCGGCGCCGTACTTGTCCAGCAGCATGGTGACATCGGAGTCGCCGGAGGCCAGACCGACCATCACGTGTTCGGTGGAGACGTACTCGTCGCCGAGTTCGGTGGCCAGATGCTGGGCCGCGGTGATCGCGGCCAGCGCTTCGCGGCCCAGCTGCGGGGCCGTGGTGGCGCCGGTGGCGCGCGGGAGCCGGTCGACGATGTCCTGGGCCTCACGCCGCACTGTCGCCGGGTCGGTGCCCACCGCTTTCAGCAGGGGCGCGGCGATACCGTCGGTCTGGTCCAGCAGCGCCACCAGCAGATGAGCCGGCCGGATCTCCGGGTTACCGGCGGACGAGGCCGCCTGCAAGGCGGCGGTCAACGCGGCCTGGGTCTTGGTGGTGGGATTGAACGAGTCCACGAAGCACCTTCCTGCTAGTCGATATCTCATCCGGCATCCGCACCGATCCCGGTGTCTCGTGCCGTCCTGCCCGATTCAACGTTCGAAAGGTTGAGTCTGTTCCGCTCAACTTTGATTTTTTCTGCGACTGCTGACGGCCACCGGGTTGCCAGAAAAGTGCTGGGTCACGGCTCATAACGACGCGTCGTTACCCGCGAACAAGATCAGCCAAACCCGGTAACCGTATTTCACACCCACCATCATCTCTTTTTTCGGGGATACTGGTCGGGTGAAGGACCGCCGGTAACGGCTAGGTCTCTCCGGGTCGGAATTCAGGGAAAGGAAGCTCCACGCCGTGGATGCGCGTTCGGCAGCGCTGGTCCGCGCCAATTTCCAGTCGGTGATCGATGCGCCGAGTGGTTCCGAGCGGTTGGTCAGCGCGTTTTACGGTCACCTGTTCGCGGCGAATCCGCGACTGCGGGAGTTGTTCCCGCCCGCCATGGATATGCAGGCGAAGCGGGTCGTCACCGCGGTCCAGTACATGCTCGACCATCTCGAGGACTGGGATCGCGCCCAGAAGTTCCTCGAGCAACTGGCACGCGATCACCGCAAATACGGGGTCGAAGCCGAGCACTACGATCTGGCCGGCCCCGCTCTGTACGCCGCTTTCCAGACCTATAACGGCCCGTACTGGACCAGAGAGCTCGCCGAGGGCTGGCGCGATGTCTGCCTGCTCATCTCCGCCGCCATGGCCATCGGGGCCAACTCCGACGATTCGCCGCCCTACTGGGAGGCCACCGTCGTCGGGCACCGGCACGTCCTCGACGATCTCGCCATCGTCCGGTTGCAGTCCGACGACCCGATCCCCTACCTGGCCGGGCAGTACGTTCCCGTCTCCGTCCCGCAGCGGCCACGGATGTGGCGCTACCTCTCACCCGCCATCCCGTCGAACCCCTACGGCGAGATCGAATTCCACGTCCGTAAGGTCCGCGGCGGCTGGGTGAGCCCCTCCATCGTCAACGAGACCAAGGTCGGCGACCGCTGGCTCATCGGCGGACCGCTCGGCGGCCTGCAGGTCGACCAGGAGAGCGGTCGCGATGTCCTGATGATCGGATCGGGCACCGGTGTCGCGCCGCTGCGCGCCCAGCTGATCGAGATGGGCCGGCGCGGTATCAACCCTCGCGTGCACTTCTTCATCGGCGGGGTCTACCCCTGCGACCTGTACGACGTGGAGAACATGTGGCAGCTCTCGCAGAGCAACCCGTGGCTCACCATCGTCCCGGTCTGCGAGCACAAGACGAACCCGTGGTGGTACCCGCATCCCACCGAGGACGCGCCCTACGGAATGCACCGGCGCCTGGTCGGCAACCTCGGCGCCGTGGTGGCCAGTTTCGGCGCATGGGAGGATCGGCAGATCCAGATCGCCGGTTCGGCGAAGATGATCGCCGACACCCGGCGCGCGCTGCTCGCGGTCGGCACCCCGGAGGAGATCATCAGTACCGATCCGGTCTGATCGGTATCGGCACATCGAGCACCGGGCGTTATTCCGCCCGGCCCGGCCTGTCAGCGGAGTGAGGTATGACGAACGACCCGAGCGCGTCCCCCGCCCATTCGTCCCAGCGGTCGTACTGGCTGGCCGACGTCGTCGAACATCACCGGCTGCGCCACGATCTGGCAGTTGTCCGCTTGATCGGCGAGTACGTACCGTTCCATGCGGGCCAGTCGGTGCAGGTCGAGGTCCCGCAGTTCCCGGGCATGCGCCGCCGGTTCTCCCCCGCGCTGCCGCCGTCGCTGGACGGCAAGCTCGAATTCCATGTGAAAACCGTGGCGGGCGGCTGGTGCAGCGGCGGCATCGTCGCCGACACCGCAGTCGGGGACCGGTGGAAACTGTCCGCCCCCGAGGGACTCTTCACCGTCGACCCCGACGGCGACGAGGTGGTGATGATCGCCGGCGGCACCGGCCTCGCCCCGCTGCGCGCCCAGATCCTGGAACTGGCCCGGCACCAGGACCCGCCCACCACCTATCTGTTCTTCGGCGGCTCCGCCCCGCGCGACCTGTACGCCGCCGATATGCTCGTCCTGCTCGCCGCCGATCTGCCCTGGCTCACCGTGGTGCCGGTGGTGGAACGGCTAGAGGATCCATCCTGGCCCGACAGGTGGCACGAAAGTCACCGGGTGGACATAGGTTTCGACGAGGACGACCTACTGCAGGGCACCCTCGCCGACGTGGTCGGCTCCTACGGTTCGTTCGACCGGCACCAGGTGCTGGTCTGTGGGTCGCCCGCGATGACCAGGTCCACCGTGGAACGGCTACTCGACGCGGGTACCCCGGCCGAACGCATCCAGTTCGAAGGAGCCTGAGCCGGCGGCGGTCCCCGCCTAGAGGTGATGGAGCGGTCGCCTGGGCCAGTGGCTTTCGCACCGCTGCCGCACTTGATCTCGGTCTGAAGGCAGCAGACGCGTTCGCTGTCACAGCATTCCCAGCAGTGGCGAACTTTCGGCTATTGATCGGCCTATTCTGTTGGGCGGTCGTCGGGTCACGGTCCCGAGCCGCAGGCGAGCACCTGATCCGTTTCGAGGACTGCATGTAGGACAGGCGATGACGCGATTCGTGCACTTCGTGGGCAGCTTGCCCGCACCATTGACAACCGAGGACAGTGCCGTGCTGGAATGGTTCGTCCAGCGCAGCCGAGGCCACCGGCTCACCGGTGTGCCGCGGGATCTGGATCCCCACTGGGTCGTGGAGTATCTGCGCGGTCGGGAGAAACACGGCGACGTCTTCGAATTGATGCGCAGCGGTGACTTCGCCGACTACGCCGACATGCGCGTCTACGGCATTCGCCGGGGCGCCACGCTCGAACCACGGCACGTGGCGATGGACCGCGTCGACCGCATCGGCGCGGCCGTCGCTGCTTTTCGGGTCCTGCGGGATCGACACCCCGAACTCGCCGACACGAGATTGCAGGTAAGTCAACCGAATCCGCTGGACCTGGCGTTATTCGTGTTCGGCGGCGCGGCGGTTGCCGACGGACTTCCGCTCGGGCATGCGCTACGCCACCTTCGGACGGTGACACCGGCGCTGCGAAACCTGCCGGTTTTCGTCGAGGCCGCGCTGGCCGAAATGGCCCAGGTACAGGCCGATCACGGCGATCTGATCACCTGGCAGGTGGAGTCGCCGATCGCTCAGCTCGCACTGGTGAAGGCGGCGCGATTCGGTGCGCAGGCTCCGGCCGGTCGCCTGGTCGCGCGACAGTTGGCCGGTTTCCTCGCGCGGGCGCACCACATCGGCGCACAGACCCTCCTGCATCTTTGCTACGGCGATTACCAGCACAAAGAGCTTCTCGCCCCCCGTAGTCTCGCACCGGCGGTAAACCTGTTGAACGCCGTCGCACGAAATCTGCGCGCTCGCGCGGTGCCGTTGCCACCCGCGCACATCCCCTGCGCTTACGGTGCTCATCCTGCTCCGGTGGACCCGGCGTTCTACCGGCCGCTGCGCCGGCTGGACCCGGACTGGCGCGTCATCGCCGGGGTCGTGTCCTCGGCGGGAGCGCATGACAGTATCCGGAGCCTGGCCTTGTTCGAAGCAGCCTCGGGCCGGGCCGCATACGGTGTGGCGACGGCATGCGGCCTCGGCCGGTGCACCGTCGAGGAGGCCGAGCGGGCCGCCGCGGCCACCGTCGCGACCGCCCAGGGCGCACCGAACCAGTAGTACTTTGTCAGGTCGGTCGCGCAGGGCGTCCGAGGCGATCGATGTGGACGTGTGGCTTGTCGACGACACCGGGTTCTCCGAGGACAGCGACTGGTCTCCCGGGTGGCCCGGCAGTACTCGTTCGGTGGTACCGGGTTGCGAAATCCGAGACCACTGAGCCATCTCGTGGCACCGCTTCCCAGTCGAAGAAGAAGTCACGGAGGAAGCGTCGACCGAGTGACTGCGCGTGAAATTGGAGTGCGCGCTGAGCAATGTCTTCTACCAACGGTGACGCCTGGTGAGGTGGGATCAGCAGGATCGGGATCGGGTCACCACTGCCGAGGTGCCGGTGAGTTGGAGCGCGGCGAGTTCCGTGCGTGCGGTGATGCCCAATTTGGGGAACGCCTTGTAGAGGTGGTAGCCCACAGTGCGTGGACTGAGGAACAATTGGGCGGCGATATCCCGGTTGGCGCTGCCAGGGCACCGGCTGCGGTGGAATGTATACGTCTCCAACTTCCCCAACTCGGTGCCGCTGCAGCCGCTGCTCAACGAGTCCGCACCCCAGGCTAGTGCCGCCGGTTCCGCGGCTGCCACACCACCAGGGCGGTATTGCGCTGCGGCGGAATCAGTTCCGGCCGATAATCCGGCCGCGCCCGCTCCCGTTCCAGTGCCGCGGTCAGCTCGACCACCCGCTGCTGGAGTTCGGTCACCTGATTGGTGAGTTCGATGATCCGTTTGATACCGGCGAGATTGACGCCCTCGTCCTGGGAAAGCCGCTGCACCTCGCGCAGCAGCTCCACATCCCGTTCCGAATAGCGCCGACCGCCACCCGACGTGCGCTGCGGTGTCACCAGACCCAGCCGGTCGTAGGTGCGCAGGGTCTGCGCATGCATACCGGCCAGTTGGGCGGCCACCGAGATCACAAAATATTCAGTGCTCGATTGGCGCCCCTCCCGGGGCCCTACGTGGTTACGCTGCGCTGCCGCCTCCGGGCCCATCGCTCGGGCCGCCGGGCGGGCCGATTTTGCCTCGGGTCCTCGTTTCGGCTCCATCACGCACCTGCCCATCCCGCTCTCGGATCGAAGCCGCTGGCCTTCTCCGCCTCCTGCAGCGCGCGCAGCGCCGCAACGGCATCGTCGTCCAGCTTCGGCGGCACGGCGACCTTCACGGTGACCAGCAGATCACCGGCTCCGCCACCACGTTTGGGTACTCCGCGGCCGCGCACCCGCAGGATGCGGCCGTCCGCGGTACCCGGCGGCACTTTCACGCCGACCCGGCCCTCCAGAGTGGGCACCGATACGGTCGTACCGAGCACCAATTCACTGTAGCTGACCGGCAGTGCCAGGGTCAGGTCGTCGCCGGCCCGGCCGAAAACCTTGTCCTGGCCGACATGCACCGTGACGAACAGGTCGCCCGAAGGCGCGCCCCGCAGGCCCGCCTCGCCCTGTCCGGCGAGCCGGATCCGTTGCCCGTCCGCGATCCCCGGGGGGATGCGGACATTGATGGTGCGGGTGCGGTTCTGGATACCGCTGCCGTGGCAGTCCACGCACGGATCGTCGATGATCGACCCGGTGCCGCGGCACTCGTCACACGGTTCGCTGAATCCGAACGCGCCCTGATTTCGGCTCACCACACCGCTGCCGTTGCAGATCGGGCACACCCGCGGGCTGGTGCCCGGCTTGGCCCCGCTGCCGTGACAGGTGGTGCAGGGCGACGGACTGGTCAGATGCAACGGCACCGTGACGCCCTTGGCCGCCTCGCGGAACCCGAGGGTCGTCTCGGCCTCCACATCGGCGCCCCGGCGGGGCCGGCCGCCGGTGCGCGTCGCACCGCCGCCCCGGTTGAACAGGCCACCGAACAGATCACCGAGCCCGCCGTCGGCGCCACCGCCGGCCTGGCCGAAGATATCGCCCAGATCGAAGCTCTGGGAGAACCCGCCACCGGCACCCGGGGTGAAACCGCCGCCCCGAGGGTACCCACCGCCGGAGAACAGCCGGCGGGTCTCGTCGTATTCCGCGCGTTTGGCGGAATCCGACAGGACCGTGTGCGCCTCGCTGACCGCCTTGAACCGTTCCTCGGCCTTGGCATCGCCGGGGTTGGCGTCCGGATGCAGATCACGGGCCAGTTTGCGGTAGGCCTTCTTGATCTCTTCGGTGGTGGCGCCGGTGGAGACACCCAGCTCCTTGTAGAAGTCCTTCTCGATCCACTCCCGCTGGCTCACCGGGCATCTCCTCCTCTCGATACTGTTCCGCGGCCCGCGCGGGGCCCTGCGTGGTCGTACTTTCCTACCGCCTCCGGGCCCGTCGCGCGCGGCGTGATGGGGGCGCGGCGCGCGCGGATCGCTCCGTGCGCATGCCGCGCCGCCCGATCCGTGGCTTTCGCCGCGGAGTCGTTACTTATCCGAGCCGGCATCAGCATCCGATGCCTCCGCCCGAGCGGGTTCCGCGGTGTCCGCGGCGCCCTGGTCCGCCCCGAGATCGCCGACACCATCGGTGACGCCGACCAACGCGTGCCGCAGCACCCGCTCACCGAAGCGATACCCCTTGCGCATCACCACGCCGATCACCGGATCGTGTCCGGAGCCCTCGTGCTGGACCGCCTCGTGCAGGTTCGGGTCGAAAGACTCGCCCTCGGACCCGAACTCCTCGAGCCCCTGTTTGCGGAGGGCCTCGATCAACTTGTCGGCCACCGAGCGCAGCGGCCCGGATTCCAGGTCACCGTGCGCCTTGGCACGGTCCAGGTCGTCGAGGACACCGAGCAGTTCGGTGACCACGGCGGCCTTGGCGGAATCGATCGCGGTCTTGCGATCGCGTTCGACCCGGCGCCGGTAGTTGGTGTACTCGGCCGTCAGCCGCTGCAGATCGGCGGTGCGCTCGGCGAGTTCGTCCGATGCCGGTGCCCCGGCGGGCGCGGCGTCGACACCGTCACCTTCGAGGCCGGCCTGGGGCGCCTGGGGGGCTACGCCCTCCTCGGCCCCGGCCGGGGCGGCGCCGTTGGCCGCCCCGGCCTGTTCGCGGACCTCACCGGTCTCCGGGTCGATCTTGCGCTTGTCGACGAAGCTGACCGGCTCCTCGGATTTCCCTGTGTTTCCCGAATTCGTCACTTCTTCTCCGTGTCGACCGGTTCGTCCACGACCTCGGCATCGACCACCTGGTCGTCGCCGGCGTCCGCGCCCGCGGCGCCGTTACCGGAGGCCGCGCTCTCGGAGGCCTGGGCCTCGTAGATCGCCTGACCGAGTGCCTGCGATTCGGTGGCCAGCTTCTCCACCGCGGCTTTCACCGCGGCGGTGTCGGTGCCCTCGAGCGCAGTCTTCGCCTCGGCGATCGCCGCCTCGACCTTGGACTTCACCTCCGCCGGAACCTTGTCCTCGTTGTCCTTGATGAACTTCTCGGTCTGGTGTACCAGCGATTCGGCCTGGTTGCGGGTCTCCGCTTCCTCCCGGCGCGCCTTGTCCTCGGCAGCGTGCGCCTCGGCGTCCTTGACCATCCGGTCGATCTCTTCCTTGGACAGACCGGAGCCGTCCTGGATCTTGATCGTGTTCTCTTTACCGGTGCCCTTGTCCTTCGCGGTCACGTGCACGATGCCGTTGGCATCGATATCGAAGGTGACCTCGATCTGCGGCACCCCGCGCGGGGCCGGCGGGATACCGGTCAGCTCGAAGGAGCCGAGCAGCTTGTTGTGCGCGGCGATCTCGCGCTCACCCTGGAACACCTGGATCTGCACCGACGGCTGGTTGTCGTTGGCCGTGGTGAAGGTTTCCGAACGCTTGGTCGGAATGGTGGTGTTGCGCTCGATAAGGTTGGTCATCACGCCGCCCTTGGTCTCGATACCCAGCGACAGCGGGGTCACATCGAGCAGCAGGACGTCCTTGACCTCACCCTTGAGCACACCGGCCTGCAGGGCGGCGCCGACGGCGACGACCTCGTCCGGGTTCACGCCCTTGTTGGGCTCCTTGCCACCGGTCAGTTCCTTGACCAGCTCGGATACCGCGGGCATGCGGGTGGAGCCACCGACGAGCACGACATGGTCGATATCGGCGACCTTGATCCCGGCGTCCTTGACCACAGACTGGAACGGCGCGCGGGTGCGGTCGAGCAGGTCCGAGGTGATCTTCTGGAATTCGGCGCGGGTCAGCTGCTCGTCGAGGAACAGCGGGTTCTTGTCCGCGTCGACGGTGATGTAGGGCAGGTTGATCGAGGTGCTCTGCGAGGAGCTCAGCTCGATCTTGGCCTTCTCGGCGGCCTCACGCAGCCGCTGCATGGCCATCTTGTCCTTGGTCAGGTCGATGCCCGAGCTGGACTTGAACTTGTCGACCAGCCACTTCACGACCCGCTCGTCCCAGTCGTCACCACCGAGGTGGTTGTCACCGGAGGTGGCACGGACTTCGACGACACCTTCACCGATCTCCAGCAGCGAGACGTCGAAGGTACCGCCACCGAGGTCGAAGACCAGGATGGTCTGTTCCTTGTCGCCCTTGTCCAGGCCGTAGGCCAGGGCGGCGGCGGTGGGTTCGTTGACGATGCGCAGCACATTCAGGCCGGCGATCTGGCCGGCTTCCTTGGTGGCCTGGCGCTGGGCGTCCTCGAAGTAGGCGGGCACGGTGATCACCGCGTCGGTGATCTCCTCACCCAGGTAGGACTCGGCGTCGCGCTTCAGCTTCATCAGCGTGCGCGCGCTGATCTCCTGCGAGGTGTACTTCTTGCCGTCGATCTCCACGGTCCAGTCGGTGCCGATATGCCGTTTCACCGAGCGGATCGTGCGGTCGACGTTGGTCACGGCCTGGTTCTTGGCCGGCTGACCGACCAGTACTTCACCGTTCTTCGCGAACGCGACGACAGAGGGCGTAGTGCGCGAACCCTCGGAGTTGGCGACGACGACCGGCTCACCACCTTCGAGAACGGCGACGACCGAGTTCGTGGTCCCGAGGTCGATTCCGACCGCACGAGCCATTTGTTTCCTCCTCATTTTCGACTGCTGGTGTCTGTCCGGGCACTATGCCCATTGCGCCGTGGGTCCGTGGGACCCACCGCGTGGACCAGCCCCAGGCAGAACATAGAGCACGGTCCCAGCAATACTGAGCGTGGTCGGCTCAATCCTGCCCCGCTTCCGAGAGGCCGTCAAGTCAAACTTGAGCCGGTATCACTCAACATTGTCGATCAGCTCAACCCCCCGCCCCGGCGATGTATTCCCGCCCCCGCGCATCGCGCCGGCGCCGGCGCCATTCTCCCTCGCCCCGGCACCCCGACCCGGCGCGGCGCGACATCGTGACCCAGCTGTATCGCGCCGGCACCCCACCGCGGCCCGCGCCCCGGTCCCCACGACCCGCTCGTCGGCGCTATTGTCGAAGCTCCGCCCATGGTGACCGCGGCGTCCCGCGTCGTGGTACGGCGACGTGCGGGTGAACCCGTACCGTGGTTTTTGGATGAGGAAGTCGAAGCGAGGATCCGAGAATGGCCACTGGGGTGGGCCTGCACATCGCCGAGTACGCGTGCACCGCGGCGGTCGTCGACGACGACGGAGATCCGCACTTCATCCTCCGTGATCCGGTTCTGTACATGTCCGAGGACGGGGACGCGGCCCTCGGCGGCGTTGTCGCCCCGCCCGGGCACAGCCATATGATCACCGGTTTCGTGGGGGCGGTGGGCGATCCGGCGGGCGTCGTCGTGGACGACGGCGAGGCCTACCGCGGCGAAGACCTGCTCGCCACCGCCCTGTTCTGCCTGATCAACCTCACTGCCGAACACCTCAACGGTCCCGCCGAGTTCTATGCCGCCCATCCCGCCGGATGGGACGCCGGACAGGTGATGGCCCTGCGCGGCGCACTCGACTATCTGGGCCTGAAATCGGTGGCTCTGGTCGGCGAGGACGAACTACCGGCCGGGCCGGCCCATCTCACCCCCGCGGATACAGGCCGGTACTTCGCCGAGAGCGCGGGCCGAGCGGCGCTCGCGGTCGTCCTGGAGACCCCGGCCGGCGCCACTCCGCCCGACCCCTCCACCGCCCAGAACTCCGCGCTGGACACCATCGTCATGCCGAAACTGGGCGACGGCCACACCCCGGCCAAGGCGTACTCCGCGCTGGTCCCCGCCCTGGATCCCGAAGCAACCTACGGCGGCCCGAGTCTGGCGGCCATAGCCGCCGGAGTGGCGCCCGCCACCGGATCGCGCCCGGCCACCGGATCGGTGCCCGCGGCCGGTCCCCGGCCCGCGACCGGTACCGCGGCCGCGGTTTCCACCGCCGCCCCGGCGAAGCCCGCGGCCGAAGCGGCGGCCACCGACGGGAATCGCGGCCCTCGGCGTACCGCCGCACTGGTGGCGGCCGCGGCGTTCGGCGGCCTGTTGATCGGCGCCCTCGGCGTCACCGCGATTCTGCGGCCCGGCGCGGCGGAGCCGGGTGAACCCACCACCTCGGTGATCGAGGCGCCTCCGCCTCCCCCACCGATACAGCCCCAGCCGGTCGCCCCGGCTCCCGAGATCCCGTCCTACACACCCGAGCCGACCTACGAACCGGAACCGGCCTACACCGAGGAACCGCTCCCCGCCCCGCCTCCGGTCACCGTCACCGAGACGACTCCGGTGCCCACCACGGCCCCCTCGGCGACCACCCCGGAACCCAGCGGCCCGACCCTCACCGAGCCGACCACCGAGACCGAGACCACGACCACGCGGACCCGGCCGAGGATCTTCCCCTTCCCCGTTCCGTTCCGCACCGAGGATCCGGAAATGGACCTTCCCGACACCGGATCCAAGGAAGGTCGTCAAGAAGAGGCCAGATAACGATTTGTGCCTTAGAGTGATCCGCTGACCGGTGTTATTCCGGCCACCCCGGCAACTCGGTCGTAGCTCGAGCAAACCTGTGCGCCAACGGATTCGATCTCGTGGCCACGGATTATCTGGCACACAGTGCCGACGAAGGGACTTCATGCGCAAGTCGGTGGCGCGTCGCGCCGCGGTCAAGGCTGCCGTTATCGGCTCGACCGTTCTCCTGGCTCCCCTGTTCGGCGCGTCCGCGGCGATCGCCGCCCCCGAACCGGAACAACTCAGAGCCGAGGACCTGCCGGCCGAACTGGTCCAAGCGCTGTCCCGCGATCTCAATATGACCCCGACCGAATATCTGGACCGTGCCGCGCGCGCCCAGCAGCTGCAGACCTACGCGGCCGAATTCCGCGCCGAGCGCCCGGAGGTGTTCGCCGGCGCGTGGATAACCCCGGAGGGCAAGCCCACCGTCGCCGTGACTTCGCCGGACGCCGCCAAGGTGGCCAGCGACGACGGATATTCCACCCGCCTCGCCCCGGTCTCGGCGGCCGCGCTGGAAACCTCGCTCACGCAGATGAACCAATGGGTCGCCGCGCAGCCCCGGGATATTTCGCAACTGATCAATTCCATCGCCATCGACTTCCTCAACAGTCAACTGGTCGTCAATGTCGCGAATACGCCACTGGCACATATGCTCAACCTGCCGACCCTCATCGCCAACATCAAGGTGGTCCTTTCCCCGGACGGCGGCGGCCCGGTGGAACACCACCCGATGGGCGGTGACACCTATATCAGCGCCCCCGGCCCGCTCGACGACGCGGAGCTGAAGAGCGTCGATGTCTGCTCGTTCGGCTTCAACAGCGTCGATTCCGCCGGTAATGCGCTGAATATCAGTGCCGGACATTGCAATCCGAATATCGACAAAGGCGATGGACAGGCCGCGGTATACAGTCCGAATATCCGTAATATTCCGGCGAGCCCGCAGCTGGGCACCTTCGTACGGGCGGAACTCGGTGGCCCCAGCACGCTGGACTACTCGGTTATCCAGTTGAACGAGCGGGCGGTGGGCGCGGGCATGGATCAGCCGTCGGTGCGCGGCGCCAACGGCACCACCCTGACCATCACCGGCACCGCCGATCCGGTGGTCGGCGCCCCGGTGTGCAAATCCGGACAGTCCTCCACCTTCACCTGCGGTTTCGTCGTCGCCGACCGGGTGGAGACCCAGCTGTTCACCACCGAGGGCGACTCGAAGATCATCCGCGGCTTCGCCAGCTCGGCCTGCACGCTGGGCGGCGACAGCGGCGGCGCCATCGTCACCGGCACCCTCGCACTGGGTATCACCAGCGGCTCCAATGCCGCCGACGCGCCTGATTGCGAGAAAGCCAATATCGCCCTCGCTCAGTACGGCGGTACCGCTACGCTGGGCATTCCCATCCGCAGCATCCTCTCGCACGCCGACGCGACGGCCGGTGGCGGCCTCGGCAGCGGTATCACGGTACGAACCAGGCCGAATGCCGGGTGAGCCCGATATAGTCTTCGCATGCTCATGCCACGCATAGGTAAACGAAGGTCGGCGCCGGCCAGAAAACGCATGCAACGTGCCGCGGTCGCCGCCTCGGCGGCCGTCCTGTTGTTCGGCCCGACCGCGGCGCTCTCTTCGGCCGCCCCCGACCCGGGTATCGGCCTGCCGGCCGACCTGGTGGCGGCGCTGAACCGAGATCTGCACATCTCCCCCGAGGAGTACTTGGCGCGCGCCGATACCGCGCAGCAGGTGGCGGCCTTCGCCACCACCGCCCAGCGTCAGTTCCCCCAGGTGTTCGGCGGCGCCTGGCTCGACGAGCAGGGCCGCGGAGTCGTGGCCCTGTCCAACGGCCCTGGCGGCGACGAAGCCCGCGGTGCGGCCGAATCGAGCGGATTCGTGGTCCGCAATGTCGCCAAGAGCGAAACGACGCTGCGTGGCGAGAAGAGCGCCTTCGAACGCTGGCTCGACGGCCAGCCCGAAGCGGTGTCCTCCCTGGTTCGCGGTGTCGTCATCGATACCGTGAACAACAGCATCGCGGTGCGGGTCGACAAGGTCGGTCTGCCCATGCCGAACTTCATCGATCCGGCCCGGGTCATCGTCATGGCCCCGCCGATCGCGGCCGAAACGCTGCCCCAGGCGGCCGCGGTCGCCGAGGCGGGCGCCGCCACGGTCGGCGGCGGCGACGGCTTCGCCGCTATCGCCGGTGACAGCTCGCTGCGCTGCTCCTTCGGTTTCAACGGAATCGGCCCGGCCGGTAACACCGTCAACATCACCGCCGGCCACTGCAACCCGAACCTGGACGACATCGGTGCCGCCACCGTGCACGAATCCCTCGGCGGCAACAAGGTGGGCCCGCAGATCGCCACCTACCAGAAGTCGGTACTCGGCTCCCAGGACTACTCGATCATGAGTATCGCCGACGGTGCCGCGGGCCGCTTCCAGAACAACCAGGTCAAGGTGCCCGGCGCGGCCCCGATCGCGGTCGACGGTGTGGCCACCCCGGTGGTCGGCGCCCCGGTCTGCAAATCCGGTTCCCGAACCGGTTTCAGCTGTGGTGTGGTGAACGCCGTGGACCAGACCGTCCAGGTCGGTGACCGGCAACTCACCCAGAGTTTCTCCGCCAATATCTGCGCCCTCCCCGGCGACAGCGGCGGCCCCATCGTGACCGGACGGCAGGCCCTGGGCATCTCGAGCGCCTCCTCGGTCGCCGATTACCCCATCTGCGAGATCCCCAACATCCTCGGCGTGCTCACCGGTAACGCCCCGCAGCTGTTCGCGCAGCCGGTGAGCGTCGTGCTCTCCGACAACCCGGGCCTGCGCATCCGCACGAGCTAGAGGTCGTCCCGCTCTCCGCACCGGCCGCACCCGGACCGGAGCGGAGAGCGCAGGACATCGGCACCGCACCCGCGGGTGCGACTCGCACCGAGCATCGAGCAACGAGAGGGCCGGCAGCGTTACGCTGCCGGCCTCATTGGCGTGGTGACGCTTTCGGTAAGGCCGCGTGGTCCGCTTCTTGCGGG